>NZ_JAAZQW010000023.1:0-41318 GCF_012371415.1 Acinetobacter sp. A3 | reverse complement strand
CCACTACTGAATCGACATAGACAAAATGAGCACTTATGCAAATATTTGTCTATATTTTTAGTTATAGTTAATTACTCTTCATTTCTAAGCAGCACCCAACCCTGTTCGACCAATTGTGCTTTGATCTGCTGTTGGGAACTGCTCAACTGTTTTTGTGCAATATTCATGGAATTTATCTCACTAATTTTGAGTATTTGCTGTGTTTAATAGCACTCATCAAGCTGAAACTTCAGGTTAAGCCGTGGCAAGCTGCTGTGCTGATGTAGTCAAAGCACTTTGAAAATGTTGTTGAATTACAGCTCTGCGCAGCTTGCCGTTATCAGTCAGCATGTGATTGGTTAAAGAAAAGGCTTGTGGCGCACGACACCATTGCTGAATTTGGGCATAGTCAGGCATACGCGTATTGGCGCGCTGAATAGCGGTAGCCAGCTGTGCATCTGAAGTTTCTGCTGCAGCATAAATCACCGCAGATAAATAAGGCTGTGCTTCGCCAAATATGGCAATCTGCTGAATTTCGGATTCACTCAGACTATTAGCTTCAACCCATTCAGGGGAAATATTGCGCCCAAAGCTACTGATAATGACTTGTTTGATACGCCCTGTAATATAAAGATAACCCTCTGCATCGAAATAGCCTGCATCACCTGTGTGAATTTCTGCGACCTCTGTTTGACCTGCTTGCAGCTCATGCATATAACCCAGCATGGCATTGCCTTTCACCACCACTTCACCATCGGTTGCGATTTTCACCTGTACATGCGGCAACACTCGTCCCACACTGCCAATTTTTCTGGCTTCAGGTACATTCAGACTGACCACTGAAGCACATTCAGACAAGCCATAACCTTCATAAACAGGTAAATTAAACTGCTGTGATTGTTTCAATAAGTCTGCCGACACCTTGCCCCCACCCACTGCAATAAATTTGAGTGAGCTCAAATCCACATCGGCATTTAAGGCTAAATATTCCACAATTGCCTTGAGCATTTGCGGTAATAAAATCACGCTTTCAATCTGATATTTTTGTACAGCATGCACAAAACGTGCGACATCAAACTGATGATTAGACATCAAGCCAAATTGATTCACCGCGCCAACCACCACCGCACGCCCCATGTTTAAGGACACATACACGCCTGCAATATTTTCCAATAAGGTTGCAAAGGGAATTAGGCATAAATGCCGCCCAAGTTGGCTGCTTTGCAATGCTTGACTCAATGCAGTGGTAATCGACTGAATAGTTGCGGCAGATAAACACACACCTTTGGGTGTGCCCGTGCTGCCTGATGTATAGGTAACTTTAACAGGGTGCGCTACAGCCCTAAATGTCTCGTGCGGTGATGCATCCAGCTGTTGTACGCTAAATAGTTGCCCTTGAAATAACGCAGATGTAGCCTGAGTTTGTAGCTGCATTTCTCCAAGGACAGGCTGTAAAACTTGTGGAATTTCAGCTGAATCACTTAACACACACAACAAATCGGTCTGACTGTCTTGCAGTAAATGTTGTATCTGTGCGGCTGTGAAAAACAAAGGCACTGGTATCACGGTCATGCCTGCTTTTTGAGCAGCCAAATCCACCACAATCCAATCTACTGTATTGCTGCCCCACAGCGCTAAACGCTGTGCCTTAGAGTGGCTAAACTCAAGACTTAGTTGCGTTACCCGTTGCTGTAAATCTGCATAACTGAGTGTCTTCTGTGCAGTCACAATAGCTTCACGATCAGGAAACTGTTGCGCATGGCGTGCAAGCGATTCAAACAAGTGCTGCATGGGTTTACCTTCTATACTGTGCTTCATCTGTTCAGGCTGAACAATCTGAATGAACATTTAGTTCTGAAAATGGTACTGTGGCTGTGTTACTGCGAAAGCTGCGGCAACATTAATAGCAAGCACATAAGGTTTCTGCTGATAATAGCTACCCCATTGTTGCTGTGCAGCGCCCAATACTTCTGGATTTGCCTTTTCCAACACATGAAAATGCAGCCCCATGTTTTGCAACACATAACGCACGGCGGCAGTACCTGTGCAAACTGCCCACTGCACATTGTTTTGTGATAAATAAAACACCAAAAAAGCCACCATCAATTTAGCTTTACTCATGTCTTGCGCTGCCAAGTTGCCAATTTCGACAATCTAGGTTCTAGATACAGGCATTGCACTGAGCTGACTTAAAATATTTTCGATGGGTGCATCTAAATACTGTTCTAAAAAAGCATGTGCGGTTTTGAGCTGCTGCAGACCAATCGCGACTTGTATTTCAGCATCGGCATAGCCTGCAAAAAGCGTGTCTGAAAAACTGGAAATACTTGCCTGATGGACTTTCTGATATTTATCACGAATAAAGTTTTCCAGTGCCCAGCGTTCAGTGGCACTACGCTCCACAGTTTTGATGCTTAAATGCTGTGTGTTATTTTCTATATAAATTGCAGGGACAGTATCCGCTGTTTGTGCTGAATAGGTCGGTTTGAAATGTGGCTCTAGTAAAGGTGTCGTTTGTAGATATTTATGCAAACCACAGGCTTGCTGATTTTTTTTCTGACTAAAATGAGCATCCAAAAAATGCGCTGTGCTAGATGAATGTCCATCAAAACTAAACTTGATCATGTGCATGAGGTTGTATCTGAAATCACTCAAGGCTCAAGATAGAAACCCAAACTTAAACAAAACTTAAGCCGCTACAAACTGTCACAATTCCAATTTTTTTCGCACAAAAAAAGGAGCTGATGGCTCAACTCCTCATTTTTCAAAAACAGCGCTCGGAAATCCAATTGAGCGCATAGCCTCTAATCTTAATAAGCGTACGATGCAATGGCTGTCGCAATTGGTTTATCTTCATCATTCACCATGGTCATGCGCATGGTACAGCCTTTACGACCTAAGCGTAGGGTTTCTGCACGGGCAATAAAATATTTACCACGTCCTGGTGCTAAATAATCTACTCGCATATCTACTGTGGCCAAACGGGTAACTTTTTTAATGGTATCGGGCAAGGTTTCAGGTTCTGTCTTTTTATACAGCTCTCCCATCGCCACAATCCCACCCACACTGTCCAAAATAGTTGCAGCCACGCCGCCATGTAAAATTTGAAATGCGACATTGCCCACCATATAAGGCTGCATTTCAATATAGGCTTCAATTTGACCATCTACCACACGCATACTCATGCCATTGTGCTGAAAAAATGGCGAGCTATTAAAGGCATGAACCAATTGTCTTAGCACAACATCTATATCCACCTTCGCACCCAAATGTATATTTCCAGTCCAGCTTTTCTCTGCATTACTCATAACGTGCCCAAATGTCCAAACAACTCAATTTCCAAACAATAAAAACAGCCAATGTATGCCCAAATCAAACTTAAGGGGCTACAATAGTCTCCTAGTTTAATACTGATCAGCGAGATTTTTATGACCTACACGTTCAATCGTCCTGCATTTCCTGCCACTCGTATGCGTCGTATTCGTAAAAATGATCAATTACGCGCCATGGTGCGTGAAACGCATCTAACGACTGATCACCTGATTTACCCTGTATTTGTTTTACCAGGTCAGAATCAAACCCAAGATATTCCAAGTATGCCGAATATCCAGCGCTTATCTGCCGACTTATTACTGAAAAAAGCCGAGCGTTTAATGCAGCTGGGCGTGACCAAACTGGCTTTGTTTCCAGTGACTCCTCAAGAAGACAAAAGCCTGACTGCTGAAGCAGCATGGCGTGAAGATGGCTTGGTGCAAAACACGCTCCGCCTGCTAAAAAAAGAATTACCAGACATGGTACTGATTACCGATGGCGCACTTGACCCTTACACCACCCATGGTCAAGACGGCATTATTGATGACACAGGTTATGTGCTGAATGATGAAACCGTTGAATGTCTGATTAAGCAAGCCTTAAGCCATGCTGAAGCGGGTGCTGACGTGGTTGCACCAAGTGACATGATGGATGGTCGCATCGGTGCTATTCGTCAGGCCTTAGAAAGCAACGGCCATATTTACACCTCAATTATGGCCTACTCTGCCAAATATGCCTCTAGCTTTTACGGCCCATTCCGTGATGCAGTCGGCTCTGCAAGCAACCTAAAAGGTGGCAATAAATACAATTATCAAATGGATATTGGCAACCGTGCCGAAGCCTTGCATGAAATTGCACTGGATATTCAAGAAGGTGCAGACATGGTCATTGTTAAACCTGGTATGCCTTATTTAGACATTGTCCGTGAAGTGAAAGATACTTTTGCTGTGCCTACGTTTGTATATCAGGTCAGTGGTGAATATGCCATGCTTGCTGCAGCCATTCAAAATGGTTGGTTGTCGGACAGCGTGATTATTGAATCACTGATGAGCTGCCGCCGTGCGGGTGCAGATGGTATTTGGACATACTTTGCCGAAGAAGCTGCGCTCAAACTTAAAGACATGGCATAAACAGGCGAGCTTTCATGCATATTGCAATCATTGGTGCAGGCATCAGCGGTTTGTTGTCTGCACTTGAACTGGTAGAGCAAGGTTGCTCTATCAGTATTTTTGATCAACAACAGGCAGCTCAAGCCGCGTCATGGGCGGGCGGTGGGATTCTTTCTCCCATGTATCCGTGGCGCTATCCTCAAGCGGTTAATGACTTAGCCAAATTTGCCAAACCACAATACCTCGCGTGGAATGAAAAACTCAAACCAATTACTGGCATTGATTTTGAAATCCATGAAACAGGCATGTTAATTTTTGATGAAGATGATTTTGAGATTGGTCTAAATTATGCTACGCAGCATAATGAGCCAATGCAGCAGTGTGACTATTTAAATCAGGAACAACTTGAACAAGTTAACCCGCACATTGCTGCAAAATTTAAACACGCCTTGTATTTTTCGCAATTGGCCAATGTACGTAATCCACGCTTATTGCAATCTTTGACCCAATATTTAAAGCAGCATCCCAAAGTACAATTTTTGGAGCATTGCCCTATCCAGCAATTTCAGTTGCAGGGCGATCACGCACAAGCCATTCAAAGTGAAGATGGTCAGTTACACCATGCAGATCACTTTATTGTCACTACTGGGGCATGGTCACAGCAATGGGCAGCACAACTTGGTTTAAGTATTCCTGTACAGCCTGTTCAAGGACAAATGCTGTTGTTTAAAACCCCTGCGCAATGGTTGCCTACCATGTGCATGAACAAAGTGATGTATCTCATTCCACGCTGTGACGGACATGTGTTGTGCGGTTCGAGTATGCGTCAAGTCGGTTTTGATACTCACCCTGATCCTCAAATTAAGCAGGATATTTTAAGCGCTTGTTTGGAAATGGTTCCTGAATTGGCGCAGTTTCCAATTGTGAAACAATGGGCGGGGTTACGTCCTGCTTCACCAACAGGTGTGCCTTATATTGGCCAAACGCCAAACTTTAATAATGTATGGTTGAATTTTGGACATTTCCGTAATGGCTTATGTATGGGCACAGCCTCGGCACAGCTATTAAGACAACTCATGCTTGGGCAAGAGACTTTGGTTAATCCTGCAGCCTATGACCCGAAACAGCTACAAGCTGATCCAATCTGCGCATAATACTCAGCACATTACCCTCTTTTATTTTGAGGGTACTGCTGAACCTAAACAAGCCTCTAACGCCTGTGCAAGTTTTGGATATTTAAAATGGTAACCTGCCTGCACTAAAGCTTGCGATTCAACATATTGTCCATTTAAGACCAATTGTGATTGTTCACCCAGTAACCAGCGCAGTACCAAAGCTGGCAGCACAAACAATGGGCGGCGCTTTAACAACTGTGCTGCCGTTTCTGCAAAATATTGCTGACTGCTCATTTCAGGTGCCACCACATTCAAAATTTGTGCCTCAACAGGATTGGTCATCAGCCATAAAATAGCCTCTAAAACATCTTGCAAATGCACCCATGCCACAGGTTGACGTCCATGCCCAATCCGCCCGACGGCATTTAAACGAATTGGTAATAACATTTGCGGTAAAATGCCACCACCGCGCCCAAACACCACGCCCAAGCGCATAATTTTAGTATTTTGCTGGCTGAAGCTTAACGCAGCCTGTTCCCATTGCTGGCACAACTGCGACATAAAAATATCTTGTGCTGCACTGTGTTCGGTACATACTGCTGACCATTGTTCCTGCGGGTCAATTCCGTAATACCCCACTGCCGAGCCTGAAATAATACACTTGGGGAAAATACGGCGCTTTTCAAGATATTGATATAAGTGCAGTGTGGTCTGAACTCGACTATCAAGCAATTTTTGTTTGCGTGCTGCTGTCCATCTGCCCTGCCCAATACTTTCTCCCGCCAAATTAATCACATAATCAATTTGGTCGGTGTCGAGTTCATCTAACTGCTGAATCCAGCGTAATTGTGGATGTTTGGATACTCGATTGGGCTGTCGGGTTAGCCCCACCACCCGATAATCCTGTTGCAATAAAAACGGCAACAATTGTGAACCAATAAAACCACTTGCCCCTGTTACCAGTACCAAAGGTTTATGCATCTTCCAATCTCAGCATGATGAAAAATATAGTTTTAGCTATACGTGATTTAGACTGAATGTTCAAGTCTAAGCAAATCATCATCACATAACTGATCATGTATATTTGAGGAAAATCAGATATTAACAACTTCTTTTATCAGCCAAACATTTTAACTGCCATACGCTGTGCCTGTTTACCATAAAACCAATAGGTCAGCAGATACAATGGAATTGCGATCAACAAGAACATGATCACCACCACACTCATAAATTGCGGCTGTTGCAAATACTGTAAAAAATCTTGCCAAATGCTTGGGTTTTGGCGAGAAAATATCGCCAAACCTAATAATAAAAACGCCAAGTTATAGCCCCAAAAAATCAGGCTAAATCCTAAAGTAAATGTCTTGCGTTCCTTGTCATTCGGCGCACGGTGTTGTTGTTTTAAAAACTTATACAGCACTAAAATCATGGCAACCAAATAAGGCACCGCAGTTAAAATCCCGCCTACACCCGCAGGTAATAATGCAGCCAATACGCCACAAATACAGGTCATCACAAAGCAATACAAGAAAAACCAGATAAAATAACGGCTTAGCGATACCATAAAGATGACTCAGACAAAAGATTCAGCCTAGTATAAAAAAAATTGATTTTTTTTTCATGAAATTGTCAACCGAATACAAAAGCCTGACGTTATATAGGCTACAAGGTCACAACAACCGTTAATGTGTATTGGCATCCACAATATTTTCGGTGACCTGACTAAAGCAATAAATCGCATGCAGTGAAGTTTTGAACAGCAGCCAAAGCTTTACTGCATCGCAAGTTTTCTTTGACCGACGATTTCATCATCACTCGAATCGTCGGTCTTTATTTTTTGATCTTTTATTTTTTAGATACGAGTATTTTTTAGATACGAGCACCTAAGTCGGTTCACTCAAATAACAATTACGACCTGCCCGTTTTGCACGATAAAGTGCACGATCTAAATCATGCAGAAATTTTATTTTATCGTCGGTAGGCTCAATAACGGCTGTTTTTACACCCATACTGATCGTGACATGCTGTGCAATTGGAGATTGTGCATGCTCAATATGGGCATCACGAATGTTTTGTATGATGCGATTGGCCAATTCTGCTACGGACTCTGCTGATGTGTCTGGCAAAATCATCACAAACTCTTCTCCACCAAAACGTGCCACAACATCTCTAGGACGTGACAAAGAAGATTTTAATATTTTTGCGACCTCTTGTAGGCAGGCATCGCCCTGTATATGCCCATAATGGTCATTGTAGTTTTTGAAGTAATCAATATCGAACATAATCATCGACAGTGGACACTGTTCGCGTATCGCAGACAACCATTCACGATGAAATAACTCATTAAATAAACGACGGTTGGCAATTCCCGTGAGACCATCTTGATAAGAATATTCTTCTAACTGCGTACGTAAACGCTCTAATTCCTGTTCCTGCTTTTTCCGTTCAGAAATATCGAACATAAAACCGACCAAACTTTCGGTTTTATCTTCTGCATCACGGACGACATGCACAACTTCACGCACCCAAATATAATCGCCCGATGCTGTCAGTGCACGATAGTCTGCTTCATGGTCAATACCTGCAATCGACTGCGCCACACACATATCCACAATGCGTTCACGATCTTCAGGATGCATCCGTGTTGCCCAATCTTCAACAGACTTCCAAGAGCTTGGCAGCCAACCCAATAGTTTTTCAATTTGCGGACCGACATAGCGGTATTCTTTCGTTGCCCAATCGATTTTCCAAGGAATTGCCAAGGTAGACTCTAACAAGGTCTTGTAAATCTGATCTTCTTCGAGCGTCCCTGCTAGTTTATCCTGTGAAAAAGGTTGATCTGACATGTCCATCACCCCAATATAGTGAATATTTCATGACTTAAGCGCATGAATAAAAAACCGATTCAATCGGATTGTCACTATACTGTACTGTTTTTTTAAGATTCTGTATATTTCTTACGCAGACGATCAGACCAATATATTCATTATTCAGAAAATGTACGACAGCTCATGTCGCTGCACAACAATCGTGGCTGGCCTTATTGCCCCAGATTTCTTATATTAAACCCATAAAAAACCAAGAGCTTTATAACGATGACGGTTCATTTTTTACATACTTCTGATTGGCATTTGGGGCAATTTTTCCACCACCATGAACGTGAATATGAACATACCGAATTTCTAAATTGGCTCTTGGCTCAAATTAAAATCAAGCAGCCAAACGCTCTACTCATAGCGGGCGATATTTTTGATGTGGTCAATCCAGCCTCAAGCGCCCAAAAACAGCTCTATCAATTCTTAACGGATGCTCACGCGCTCGCACCCCACATGCAAACTTTGATGATCGCAGGGAATCACGACTCCGGTTATCGTATTGAGCAGGTCGAACCATTTTTATCTAAGTTCAATGCTAAAGCAGTTGGAGTGGTTAAAAAAACTGCCGAACAACGTCTAGATTTAGACCGCCTGCTAGTCCCAATTTATGATACAGAACAAAATATAGTGGCATGGTGTCTTACCCTGCCTTATTTACGCAGTGCAGAAATTACTGGCATCAGTGAAGAAACGACGAATACTCAGTCTGCAGTTGCCTATTTGCATCAACAACTCATTGCCGAAGCCAAAGCTCGCAAACAACCCGATCAAGCCTTAATTTTAATGTCACATGCGCACATGCAAGGTGCTGAAACTTCAGACTCTGAACGCCCAATTGTAGTGGGTAATGAAGAAGCGCTATCCACCGCATTGTTTGATGAAGTGATTGACTATGTGGCACTCGGGCATTTACATAAACCACAGCAGGTTGGACAGCCACATATTCGCTATAGCGGCTCGCCCATTCCTTTGTCATTTAGTGAGCTCAATTACAAGCACCAAGTCCTTGAAGTCAAAATTGACCCTACCCGTACCGACGCTCAACGCTTTCAATGTGAAAGTCTGGTGATTCCACGCAGTGTAGAGCTAATTCGAGTTCGCTGTGAACTTTCAGAGCTTATGAACGAATTAGCTCAATTACCTCAAGATGAAATCGCTGATTTATGTGCACGTCATTTTCTGGAAATTGAATATTTGAGTGATGCGCCACCACCTGTCGATTTACGTCAGCAGATTGAACAAGCTTTGCCTGCGAACCGCTACCGCTTATTACGCATTGCCCGACGTTTTCAAAAAAATGAAGACACCAATCTTCAACATTCCAAAATTGACTTAGAGCCACCGACCCCAGAAAAACTGTTTGCGAGCTTATGGGAAAAAATGGGCTATCAACCCGATCAGGATGCCACACGCGATTTTTTACAGCTTTTGGCTGAAGCGCAACACGAACTCGATCAAAATAAAGCTTAAGGATTTGCCATGAAAATTTTACGTCTGAGCTTAAAAAATTTGGCATCTTTAGCGGGTACACATGTAATTAATTTTGAAGATGATCCACTTGCACATGCAGGATTAATTGCCATTACAGGTAAAACAGGTGCAGGTAAATCTACCCTGCTCGATGCCATGTGTTTGGCGTTATACGATGAAATTCCACGTTTAAGAGGTGCATCCGGCAGCCTGACCGATGCTGCAGGCAAAGAAATTTCCTTAAAAGATTCGAAACATATTTTACGGCGTGGTACCACGTCAGGTTTTGCCGAACTTGAATTTATTGCACTCGATCAAAAGCGCTATTCTGCACGATGGAACATTCGACGGGCACACAACAAACTCGACGGCAACTTAAAAGTTGAACGTGCCATTACCTGCCTAGATGAACAACGGGTTTTAAATCAAAGGATTTCTGAAGCAACACCCATTGTAGAAAAGCTAATTGGCTTAAGTTTTGAGCAATTTACCCGCGCAGTATTACTGGCGCAGTCTGAAGTTGGGGCATTTTTAAAAGCCAAAGATCATGAACGTGCTGACTTACTGGAATATTTAACCAATTCACAAATTTTTACCGAAGTCAGCAAGTTGGCTGCAACGAAATTCAGTGACATTAAACAGAAACGTGCTGCGCTTGAAAGTGTGATGGGGCATGTGACGCTGCTCAGCGACGACGCACTGAAAAGTCTGGAAACACAACAGTATGAACTAAGTCAGCAAGTCACCTTGCTGTGTCAAACTGAAAAGCTGTATGAAAATGACCTGAAATGGCACAAAGACCGCCATGAACTGTATGCCAGTACACAAGCTAAAAAAGAAGTTTACGATGTGCAAATCAATGCAGACTTGCAACTGACAGCACAAAAACAATTGCTACAACAATTAGATGAATTTCAAAGTATTCGTGAGCAATTTGTGCTACGTCAGCAATCAGAAGCAGAACTAAACACACTCAATCAGCAACTGGCTGACTTTCAACCCACTTTACAGCAGGCAGAACATGCTCAACAGCAAGCTATCACACAGCAACACCAAGCTGAAAAAAATCTTCAAACATGGCAACAGCATTTTGCACAATTAAAGCCCCAACTTGATACAGCAGCACAGTTACAGCATGAAATTTCCGGTAAATTACAGCAATATACAGCGTTGGATGAAGCACAAAAACTATTTGAACAGCAACAAATTCAGCCTGTGCAAAATGATTTAAATGCGCTTGAACATCAACTTGCGCAGCAGCAGAAACAACGACAGCACTTGGCTGAACAATTACAACACACTGCAGAATGGGCTATTTTTGATGAAACCTTGCCGCTTACGATACAACGACTGCAAGACTACCTGCAGTTTGAACAACAATTGCGCCAGCAAAATCCAAAGCTGTTTCAAGCTTCTTTAGACGCCTTAATTGATCAACAGCAGCAGGCGCTGCAACACATTGCGGCTTGGGAACAGCAATATCAAAACCATGAACAACTTGAGCAACAGTTATATACAGATCAACAACATTTGCAGCAATCGTCAAAGCATCTGCATGTATTAGCGCAGCTTAAACAGACCTTGGAACAATGGCAGCAATATGCAAGCTCATTCGCGCAGTTGCAAAGCCGCCTACAAGAAACTTTAAGCTTACAAAAGCAGACACAGGCTCAAATCCAAACACAACAGCAACAACTACTGATCGCAGAACAGACTTTACAACAGCTACAACAAGTTTTTGAGCAACAGCGTTTATTGCAGCATCAAAGTGTGCAGGACTTACGTGCTCAACTCAAACCTAATGAAGCCTGTATGGTCTGTGGTAGCCATGAACATCCATTTATTCAGCATGAGAGTTTACTGTCTGAAGCTTTAAACCAATTACAAGATCAGCAACTGCAACACGCAAAAACTGAATATGTACAGGCGCAAAAACAGTTGCAGCAGTTAGAACGTGATAGTACACAATTTGAAGTGACCTATGCTCAACAACAACAACGTGGCCTTGAGCTGCAACAGCAAATTGAGCAACAACAAACACTAGCTCAGCAACTGGCTGCGTCTTTATCCTTCACCTTAGATACAGCGTTCCCTATTGCAGATCAAATCGAAAAAGTACAACAGCAGTGGGTTACAACAGATCAATCGACTCAACAGTTGCAGCATGCTATTCAGCAAGCAAGCGACACCCTAAAACAATGGCGCAGTACGACACAACAGGCAGATCAACTAAAATATACCATTCAACAACGCCAAGACCTGACACAACGTCTACAAACCATTGTGGCTGACTTAAGCACAGCGCAACAACAGACTTGGCTCCACCAACCCCATGACTACTACCAAAATGCTTTACAGCATTTGTTGCAACGCCAAGCGTTACATCAACAGCAAGATGCTCAATTCAAAGCACTGGAACAGCTCACTCAACAGCAGCAGCAACTCCAACAAAAACACAGCTTTTTGGTGCAACAACTTCAGGACAAAAAACAGCAGTTGCAACAAATTAAGACCGAAGGGATATCGCTGCGCGATCAAATTAAGCAACTCACACAAAACTATGCGGGTCAGGTATATCAAACCTATCAGGAATGGCAACAGGCTTTAGATCAGGAACAACAGCAACTTAATATTGCACTGGATACACAACGCCATGCACTCAATCAGGCAGAACAAACTCTCAAAAACTTACAACTGCAACAACATGGCTTAGACAGTAAAATTCAGCAGCGCACCCAGCAACTAACGCAATGTATGCAGCATATTGAAACTTGGCAAACTGCACATCCAGAGTTTTTGTCTAGTGTGATTCATGACTGTTTGCAGATTTCTTATGCTGATCATCTGCAAATGCGCAACATGCTACAGCAACATCACAATAGCTTGGAAAGTGCTAAAACTGCTTGGCAAACGCTTGAAGAACAATACCAAAAACACTTAAAACAACAGCCGCAGCTTAGTTTTGAGGATGTAGAAAGTAAACTCACTGCCCTGCTCGCCGAAAAAACCCAACAGGCACAAAGCTTGAGTGAAATTGAAGCTCAATTACATATTCATGCCAGCAATCAAGCGACTTTGGCCCGTTATCAAACTCAAATTGAAGAGATAAAAACTGAAGAATATCGTTGGGGACGCATTTACGATTTAATTGGTCATAAAGAAGGTACTAAGTTTAAGAAAATTGCCCAAGAACACCATTTAGATATTTTGGTGGAATACGCCAACCAACAATTGTTACCGCTCAGTTCTCGTTATCAATTACACCGTATTCCTGAAAGTCTGAGTCTGGCCATTATTGACTTGGATATGAACAGTGAAATTCGTCCTGTTCTATCGCTATCAGGTGGTGAAACCTTCTTGGTGTCTTTGGCTTTAGCACTTGCCATTGCCAATATGGCTTCTGGCTCAATGAAACTGGAATCACTATTCATTGACGAAGGTTTTGGTACACTCGACCCAACTTCTTTACACATGGTGATGAACGCTTTAGATCATCTACAAAGTCAAGGTCGCAAAGTGGTGCTGATCTCACACATTCAGGAAATGCATGAACGTATTCCTGTACAAATTCAGGTCAATCCTGTCGGTGCTGGGGCAAGTGAGATCAATGTCGTGGGCTAGCCGCGACATTGCCCGAAATGCCAAAAATTATTACAGTTACAAGTGAGTTAAGATAACTATCATTTTTCAAACTATTAAGAATAGTTAGTCTAATTATTTACTTGGTTGAGAGCATCATTAACACGATAGACACTGATTTTCATGGATATAAAAACAATATTTTTATTTGGCATATTGCCTAGTGTGAGTATTATTTTTCTCACTTGGCTCGTCCGCTTCCCTCGCCCTGCCGTTTTTAAAGCGGTTTTGATTTTTGAAATAATACTGACTATTTGCACTTTAGTCATTGAGTTTGAGGCGAGAAAAACACCTGGAAATAGCGGTTGGATCATCATCTTTACCGGCTTTTTTCAATTCTGTTTTTTGCTCTTTTTACTGATTGCACGTATTAGCATCTGGTTAGAGAATAAATCCTGAGAATGATCTGTTCGTCACTTTGATAGAACTTCAATATGCTTTCTAAATACAACCGAATCCATTCAAAAAAAAAATCACAACATCGATAGCACAGAACTAAAAAAGCCCCGACATCCTGTCGGGGCTTTCTAGATTCAGTTTTTGGTATAACTCCTGTCGTACCAAGCACTTCCGTGTTGTTCTATTTTTTATTGTTCTTATTTAGGAAACTCCCTGTTTCCCGATAAGTTCATATTAAGAAAATCCAGCCTTTGGTACTAGCCGCAATATTCTGCATTCTGTGTCAGCTAAAACGTACAAGATAGCGTTTGCAAAATATTGGCACTTTCCTTATTCATCTAGCCATTAAGCCTTGGCATAGTCACGCGCGCCAAACAAAGCCGTCCCCACTCGCACCATGGTCGAACCTGCAGCAATGGCCGCATTTAAATCGCCAGACATACCCATGCTCAACGTATCCCAATCTTCAGGATGGGCATGTTGAGTTTTAACTGCGTCAAAGAGTTGTTTCGCCTGCTGAAAAGCTGAAGTATTGTTTGGTGCAGGAATGACCATCAAACCGCGCAGCTTTAAATTCGGCAGCTGACTCATCTGCTGAACTAACGCTGAAACTTCACTAGGCTGGCAGCCATCTTTAGTGTCTTGACCATCAATATTGACCTGTAAACAAATGTTGAGTGGCGCTTGCTGAGCATCACGCTGGTTCGACAAACGCTCTGCAATAATCAAACGATCCACCCCATGTACCCATGCAAATTTTTCTGCCAGATGTTTGGTTTTATTGCGCTGTACATGACCAATAAAATGCCATTCAATTTCCAAATCACTTAAGGCCTGCATTTTATCTAATGCTTCCTGCAAATAATTTTCACCAAAAGTACGCTGGCCTGTCGCATACATGGCACGCAAAGCTTCACTCGGATGAGTCTTAGAAACAGCCAATAATTGCACAGTATCTGGCTTGCGCTGTGCCAATTCACAGGCCTGTTGAATCTGCTCCAAAACCTGAGTGCGTGATTGCTGCAAATTATTCATTGATGGATTTCTCATTTCATTCATCTTTTTTTACCTTGCCCAGCAACTAACAGTTGGTTAAGCTGATGGAAAGCCGTATTATTCTATCAAAATAATTAAGATTTAATTGATCTCGGGGACTTTCATGGACATTACAGAATTATTGGCGTTCTCCGCTAAAAACGGCGCTTCGGATTTACACTTATCTGCTGGTATGCCACCACTGATTCGTGTGGATGGTGAAGTACGTCGTATTAACTTACCTGCATTAGAACATAAAGAAGTACACAAATTAGTGTACGACATTATGAATGATAAACAACGCCGTGATTTTGAAGAAAACCTAGAAACTGACTTTTCTTTTGAAGTGCCTGGCGTGGCACGTTTCCGTGTGAACGCATTTAACCAAAACCGTGGTGCAGGTGCGGTATTCCGTACCATTCCATCAAAAGTATTAACACTTGAAGATTTAGGCATGGGGCAAATCTTCAAGGATATTTGTGAATATCCACGCGGTTTGGTTTTGGTGACAGGGCCAACGGGTTCAGGTAAATCGACCACCCTTGCGGCGATGATCGATTATATTAACGACAATCGTTATGACCACATTTTAACAGTCGAAGACCCTATCGAATTTGTACACCAATCTAAAAAATGCTTGGTTAACCAACGTGAAGTACACCGTGATACACATGGCTTTAATGAAGCACTGCGTTCAGCGCTGCGTGAAGACCCTGACATCATCTTGGTGGGTGAGATGCGTGACCTAGAAACCATTCGTTTGGCACTGACTGCTGCGGAAACAGGTCACTTGGTATTTGGTACGCTACACACCACCTCGGCGGCAAAAACCATTGACCGTGTCATTGACGTATTCCCTGCAGAAGAAAAGGACATGGTTCGTGCCATGTTATCTGAATCTCTACAAGCCGTCATTTCACAGTCTCTGCTGAAGAAAAATGGCGGTGGTCGTGTTGCAGCCCATGAAATCATGATTGGTATTCCTGCGGTACGTAACTTGATTCGTGAGAACAAAGTAGCGCAAATGTATTCGGCTATTCAGACTGGTGCAAACTACGGTATGACTACACTCGACCAAAGCCTGAAAAACTTGGTATCGCGCGGTGTAATTAGTCCACAGACTGCACGAACTGTTGCGAAGCAGCCTGAATCATTCTTATAAGTTTAAAATTCGAGATACGCGATGGACTTTAATGATTTACTGAATTTGATGATTCAGCAAAAAGCGTCTGACTTGTTTATTACTGCCGATGTTGAACCGTCCATGAAAATTCATGGACAAATTGTGCCTGTTGCCAAAAGCAAACTGACAGGTGAAATTGTCGGGCAGTTACTGAACTCAATTATGAGTGAAAAGCAGCGCAAGGAATTTGCCGAAACACGTGAATGTAACTTTGCCATCACCAACCGTGAAAAATCGGCACGTTTCCGTGTCAGTGCATTTCAGCAACGTGATGAACCTGGCATGGTACTGCGCCGAATTGAAACCAAAATTCCAACCATGGATGAGTTAAAACTGCCGCCAATTTTAAAAGATTTGGCAATGACCAAACGCGGTATTATCATCTTTGTGGGTGCAACTGGTACTGGTAAATCGACCTCTTTGGCATCAATTATTGGTTACCGTAACCAAAATTCCAAAGGTCATATCATCACTATTGAAGACCCGATTGAATTTGTACACGAACATGCAGGCTGTATTATTACCCAACGTGAAGTGGGTATTGATACCGACTCATTTGAAGTGGCATTAAAAAATACCCTGCGTCAAGCGCCAGATGTGATTCTAATTGGTGAGATTCGTTCCCGCGAAACCATGGATTATGCTATCGCCTTTGCCGAAACCGGTCACTTGGTTTTTGCAACCCTGCACGCCAACAACGCCAACCAAGCCATTGACCGTATTATTCACTTCTTTGAAGCAGACCGTCATGGCCAGTTGTTTATGGATTTATCGCTGAACCTCAAGGCAATTGTGGCGCAGCAACTCCTTCCAACTATTGACGGTAACTCACGTCGTGCTGCAATTGAAATTTTAATTAACTCACCGCTCATTGCAGATTTAATCCGTAAAGGTGATGTACACGAAATTAAAGACTTGATGAAGCGTTCACGTGAATTGGGCATGCAAACCTTTGACCAAGCCTTATACGATCTGTATAAAGCCAAGCAAATTAGCTACAAAGATGCGCTCAAGCACGCTGACTCACCAAACGACTTGCGTCTACAAATCAAGCTATCAGAAGAAGGTGGCGACCGTTTATTGCATGCTACATCTAATATCACCTTTGATGGGCAATAAACTCAAAACAGATAAGAAAAAGGCTTCCGTAATGGAAGCCTTTTTTGTATTTCTAACTTATTTTTTACGCAATGCTTCACGACATTCAGGCGCATCGCAATAACCATATAAATTTAGTGAGTGACCTGTTAATTCAAAACCGAATTTTTCTGCCACATCGTGCTGTTCTTTTTCAATAGTATCATTAATAAATTCAACTACTTTACTACAGTTCAAGCACACCAAATGGTCGTGGTGATCTTCCTGCATAATTTCAAATACAGAGTGGTTGTTCTCAAAATTATGACGCTCAATAATCCCAGCAGCTTCAAACTGTGTTAACACACGATACACAGTTGCTAAACCCACATCTTCGCCCTGATCGAGTAAAGTTTTGTAGATGTCTTCTGCACTTAAATGATGTTGTTTTGAATTTTCTAATAATTCTAGGATTTTAATTCGTGGAAGGGTAACTTTAAGTCCAGCTTTGCGTAATTCTTGATTTGAAATAGGCATGTAAAAAGGTCTCTCAACAAAATTAAAGTTGGAATATGCAACAAAGTTAAGATGCAGTATGATCTAACACTGGATCAAATGCATCATAATTAATTTGGGATAGTGTAGCAAAATGCAAAAAATCATGTTGACGTTATTGGTCACTTCACTGCTCGCAGGCTGTTCGACCTTGGGCGTTTATAAAGTAGATATTCCACAGGGTACGCCTTTAACCCAAGCGCAAGCTTCAAAAGTCCAAGTCGGTATGAGTCACCAACAAGTTCGCTTTTTACTGGGCAGTCCAACCATTTCCGATCCAATGAACCCGTTACGTTGGGACTACATTTACAATTATATCCCAGGAACTTATGCTAAAAAAGCCAAGATCCCTGCCGCGCATGGTCAGCATTTGAAAATCTATTTCGATCAAACTGGTATCGTGCAAAAAATTGAAGGCTTAGAAACCATACCAGAATCTCAACCTGGTCTACCAGGATCGAAAGAAGCGATTCTCAACGCGCCACCACTATAGCCCCTTTAAAATAAAAAGAAACCCCTCGCTGAGGGGTTTTTCAAATCATTTCAATTGTCTGAGGCGATTGCTTTTGGCATAGCGCCCTACAGGGTTCTTTTCAGCGCGCTTACGCCGAATGTCTTTCGGGTTAATGGTCAAAGCACGATAAATTTCGACCCGATCCCCTGCCTGCAATTGATGCTGCAGCTCAACCCTTACACCAAAAATGCCCACAGACAGTGGTTCTGCTAAAGTGGTTTGTGTCGCAATTCCACTTTGTTGAATTGCATCAGCAACGGTCATTCCCTGCTGAAATGCAACCGCAATATGCCACTGTTGTTCAGGTGTTGCATACGCAACCCAAACCTGCATCATTTGATTCATGCTAGAAACTGTCCAATCAATGCAAAAATAGCGACTACAATTGATATAGGCAACACAACACGTACTGCAATACGCCACAGGTTATACAAGGCTTCACTGCTAAAGTTCATAGCTTTACGAAGATGGCTGATTTTCATAATCCAGCCTGCGAAAATGGCATAAATCAGGCAAATCACCAAGCCCCAAAGCAACAACACAAAATTAAATACTGAAGTAATGGCTGGCACTGCCCACACCAGTGTTGCTGCAATTAAGACAATCCATTGAATCGCAACGGCCATTTGACGCTGTGCCAATTGCTCACGTGCCAATTGTAATAACACGGCAGCAGCTGCAACTGCGGCAACCACTAACGCCAGTGCAGGAATTTGTGCTTGTACTGCAAAGAAGGCAAAAGCAACGACTGCCAATAATTGTGCAATCCAGATGGGTAAAACGGTTGATGTTGCCGCATTTTGCTGTTGCGCCTGCGCCAAACTGGTTTGCCAGTACAACCCCATGCCCAAACCGCTGGCAACCAAAGCCAATACTGTTGCACTCCCCCACTCGCCTAATTCAATAGGTGTGACTTGCCATGCAGGCAATTGGGTACCAAATACATTGGCTAAAACCAATGCAGCCACGACAGCTACAGCAGTACACAACAGTAAAATTTGACGTGCAAGCAATGACAGTGCCAATGCCACAACCGCAAGAATAACCAGTACAATGTTACTGGCCAAACCTTCTACTGCGTATTGATTCAGAATTTGCGCAGCATTGGACAACAAGCCACCTGCCAAAAACGGAATAAATACCACCGCAAGCCAACCTACAATACGCCATTTTGGTGAAGCATCTGCATCACGGGTTAAACCAGACAATGCCTGTAGTGCGGTACTTTTAGAGCGCTTGGCTAAAGCAATTTCTAAATAGGTGATTGGTAATGCCAAAATCACCATGGTACCCAACCAAAGTAACCAAAAATCGAGCTGACGCTCAACCTGAATACCGGTCATAGGTGCCAAAGTGGCAATAATAATAAAAGATAAACCAAATGCCATCAGCGGCGATAACCATCGTGACATAGCATTGTCCTGCATGATGCTGTCCTAATAAAAATCTACGGCTATTTTGCCTTTGTCATCAAGGAAAAGCAAAACCTCAAAAAAGAAAAAAGCAAACTATCTAAAGACAGTTTGCTGCGCAAATTTATAATTTTTGTTGTAGCACTTGTTATCACATCAATTCAATATTGTGCGTAAACAGTATTTGTCATTACGAGAAGAAACGAGCAAACCACCCCTTACCTTTCTTCTGCTCTTTTTCTTTAATAATACCCATCATATTTTCTTTCACAGCGCCCACATAATCGGCGTCATCGTGTTGAATATGATTAATTAACCATTTAGATAAAACTTCATGTAATTCACTTTCAATCGAATGTCCCATCTCAAAACGATCACGGTAAGATTCAATTTTCTTAATAAATAAATCATGCACGCGTTTATGCGGTACACGGTATTTATACCCCGCTTCTTCTTGCAATGACTCTTCAAAAGTAAAATGGGATTGAGTGTAATCAATAATATTATCTAAAATCTGCTTTACACGAGCTCGATCAGTACCATCGCCAATTTCAACAATTTCATTAATATAATCGAGGATACGTTTATGCTGATCGTCAATCACATCGATACCAGTATTGTATTCTGGAACCCACTTCATCTTCATACGATCACCCTACAGAAATAAATGATTAATCACGTTGATGAATGGTAGCCGCATTTAGCACAAATAAAAATGGAGTGGTTTAGTAGGGATTAACCAAAACTACTAAAAACAAACATAACCAATTGATTTACATTAAAAACAATAGCAATACCCGACCAAAAGAATCAATTATTAATTAATCAATTCACACATTTTTATTCTTGATTTTAAGAAAAAACACCTAAATAAAATGAATATTTTTCACATATACGACTCGGACTGATTAATATTGATCAGCTTTGGTCACACGCCTTAATTCAGGGTTCAAACGCTCACGTTCCAAACGCTCAATATGCGTCATTTGCGATTTAACAGGACGCCCCTGCTGGAATAAAATCATTTCGCCAGGTTGAAATGCAGTCCAAGTTTCATTTTGCGTTAAAGGTTCTGTGGTAATCACCGCGACACAATCGTCTGGTGTGGTGACTTGACTAAAATCGACTTCAACATCTAAATCAATCAATTGGGCAGGTTGAAATGGATAGGCACGTACCAACCAATGTAATTTGGTGACCGCATAACTGAACAAGGCTTGTCCATTCGATAGGCAGAAATTAAAAGTCCCATGTTCTGCAATTTGTGGGGAAATTTCTGCCAATAAGTCAAAAATTTGCATCAAGCTCGGTTCATCATAACCAAAGCGATTAACAAATTGATCAAGTAAATAACAAAATGAACGCTCACTGTCAGTATTACCCACAGGGGTAAAACGTCCCGACAAACGTGGATGAAAATCGTGTAAGTCTCCATTATGGGCAAAAATCCACTGACGCCCCCACAATTCACGGCTAAACGGATGTGAGTTTTCTAAATTAATTTTACCCTGTGTGGCTTTACGAATATGCGCAATCACGTTGCGTGATTTAATTGGATAATTACGGATCAGCTCGGCAATTGGTGACTCAACAGCAGACTGATTATCGACAAATAAACGACAAGCTTTATCTTCAAAAAAAGCAATTCCAAAGCCATCTGAATGATCTGATGTAATTCCAGCGCGCTGCGAAAATCCCCGAAATGAAAAGGTAATATCGGTAGGTGTCGCACAATTCATTCCAAGCAACTGACACATAAGGCTTTATCTATACACAATAATTAGTTAATTTTATTATTGTGCATCAGCCATCATGATATTTCAAATCAGAAAATTTGAACTGCAGGCTTATGACACTTTGACTTTCTTTTGTCGAATAAAATGCTTTGCCATCTGCTTCACATCTAACAATACAAAATAGTCCAAACAATTAAATTCGCGGTCATAAAATGCCTGAGTTGAGAGTTTGGCATTCATTTTTAAATACACGTCAAATAATTTAGGGATACGTTCATCTTGACTAAAGCTATGACTTGGACAACTCGGCACAAATGCATCTTGAGATTGAATATCACAGCGTTGATTTTCAGACAATTGCTGAATCGCTTGATGGGTGTAATAGGCACGTGCTTCATTACCTTCCAAGCGAATACTGACACAGCCAATTAAATGTTTGGCACGCATTTCCCATAAAACTTTTGGAATCAAATTCAGCCATAAAATAGACAAGGTTTTTCCCGAACGGTAGCGTGGATGCACACAAGTTCGCCCCATTTCAACAATATTTGAGAAATGTCCCAATTCATCTATAATTTTAAATTCATGTGCACTATAACTATTGGCTAGCTCATGCCCTTGCCAAAGTTTTAAACGGGTATACGCCACAATTTCACCCGTTGCTTTATCTCTAAGCACAGCATGTTCACAGCTAAAATCATATAAGTCTTGGTCTAACCCTGACGCAAACTCAATGCCAAATTGTTTAGAAAATTGCTGAGCACGAAAGCGTTGTACCTCTTGTAATTGTTTTAAATTTTCGACCCATTCAAACGCATATTGTGTGGCTTTGCTATTTTTTTTCTGTGCTTTGCCAACTTTGCTTAATGGAAAACTTAATTGTTGACGGTATTGATTTAATTTTTGCAGCATCATAGATACCTCGTGTTTTCTCTTACACTAGGACAGCTGCATGACACTATGATGACTGATTTTTAGCAGAATTCTGTTTTACTCAAATCAGCCTGATTCGGCATTTAAAATCAACAAATGACTATTGTACGGCATAAAAAAAGAGCCTCCTTTGAAGCTCTTTTCAATCTTTTGCAGACTTAGCACAATGTGCAAACCCACTCAAATGAACTATTACTTACGTGCCTGCACTCGGTTGGTAATTAAAGTACCAACTCCATGATCGGTAAAGATTTCCAGTAAGGTTGCATGCGGCACACGACCATCTACAATATGTGCGCTGATCACACCACCTTTGACTGCATCCAATGCACAGCCAACTTTAGGAATCATACCGCCATAGATCACACCGGTATCAATCAAACGATCAACTTCCTGCGTAGTCAAACCGGTCAATAAGTTTTTATTTTCATCCAGCACACCAGTAATATTGGTGAGTAGAATCAGTTTTTCTGCACCTAATGCTTCTGCAACTTTACCTGCCACCAAATCGGCATTGATGTTATAGGTATTGCCTGCATCATCCACACCTAAAGGTGCAATGACAGGAATAAAGTCGCTGCTGGTAAACATTTCTAAAACGTCAGTTTTTACCCCAACCACTTCACCTACTAAACCAAGGTCAATCTGCTCGACTTCGCCTGTTTCGGTGGTTTTTTGCATCAATAATTTTTGTGCACGAATCAAGTTACCATCTTTACCTGTTAAACCAATGGCGCGACCACCATGTTGGTTAATTAAATTCACAATGGACTTGTTCACACTACCACCGAGCACCATTTCCACCACTTCCATAGTGGCAGGATCGGTCACGCGCATACCGTCAATACGGTCAGACTCACGTCCCAATTGCTTGAGCATAGAATCTACTTGTGGTCCGCCACCATGCACGACAATCGGGTTTAATCCGACTGTTTTAAGCAGCACAATGTCACGTGCAAAAGAACTTTCCAGCTCAGGATCAGTCATGGCATTGCCGCCATACTTTACAACAAGGGTCTTGCCCGCAAAACGTTGAATATACGGCAAAGCTTCGGTCAAAATTTGTGCTTTGTCGATACCAGTCTGTTGATGTGGCATTCGCCTCTCCTTATTGAGCATCTAGAATGTCTTGGGCGATTTCAGGGTATCGCTCACTTAACATGGAAACAAATGTATCGCGAATATCATTCAGTCGTGATGGATTATCGGCATCAAAACGCACCGTAAAATATTCGCCCGTATTGGATGCTCGAATAATGCCAAATCCATCTTCAAAATCAAGTCTTACACCATCAATTTTACTTAATTGTGCGCCACTCTGCTGACTACAGCTTTCTACATCGTTTAAAACGGTACTTGGTTCAATATTATGCGTACTAATATAAGTATCTTCTGTACAGCAGCGCTCAGGATATTTCTGCATCAGTGCTGAAATGCTACCGGCTTCACTTTGGCTTAAATATTCCAATACCCGCAAGGCGGCGTATATACCATCGTCATAGCCAAAACCACGCCCGTCATTAAATACATAATGCCCTGCATATTCGCCACCAAACACGGCTTTACCCTGCGACTGAGCTAAATAACGGCGCAAGAAAGTACTACCTGTACGAATCATCACCGCTTGACCGCCTAAATCACGCACGGTATTGCGTACCATAGTGGAGCATTTTACATCAAACACCACCTCATGCTGTGGATGGGTTTTTAGACACATTTCTGCAAATAAGGAAAGCAAACGGTCTGCTGAAATAACCTTTGCCTGTTCATCCAGCAATACCACACGGTCACCATCCCCATCTAAAGCAATGCCAATATCTGCCTGATGTTCAAGTACCGCAGTTTTTAAATGTTGTAAGTGCTTTTCTTGAGATGGGTCTGGCGCATGATCTGGAAAATGTCCATTGGCCACACAGCGTAGTACCACCACCTCACAGCCCATTTTTTGTAATACCAATGCAGCGCAATGCCCTGCCGAGCCATACATACCATCCAGCACCACTTTATAAGGGCGTGCCAAATGAATGTCCTGTAACATGGCATTTTGATATTGCTGGCAAGCATCTTCTATAAATTCATGTGAAGTAGTAGCGACAGAATTAGCCCATCCACTGTTACTTTGATTCAACACATAATATGGTGTGGCATCAATTGCCACTTGCTGAATCATTTCAGGCGTTGGCGGTTCACCCTGCATAATCCATTTAATACCATTGTCAGATTTTGGATTATGACTGGCGGTCAGCATAATGCCATTACCTGCAGTATGCCGTGCCATAAAATACAACATCGGGCTTGAGCAACAGCCCACCATCGTCACTTGAAAATGATGCGCAAGAAAAACCTGTCGCATCATTTCCGCATAAGCGGGACTATTTAAACGAGCATCGTAACCGATACTAATCTGGTTCTGTTGATGCTGTTGATACTGCTGTACTAAACCTTGTGCGATTGCATGTACGAGGTTTGCTGTTAATACGCTTTCTTTACCACGAATGTCATAAGCACGAAAAATATGCAGAGGAAATGGAGATAGTAGATGGTTCATAGGCTTACAACTACAAGAATGAGCCAACATAAATTGAATAAATCTTAGCTCTATAAATTTTAAAAATTCTAATTAGACTTTTTTAAGGATGCGTTATCGTCTCATATGATCTAGAAATATGCTTGTCATTATTAGTACATATTTGGTTACTTTTCAAGAATTGCAGGTAAAGTTTCAGATGAAACTTTACCAAGCATTATAATTCAATGAACAAACTATGTTTAAGTGACTAAAAAATTAGTTTTTCCCTGTATGCCCAAAGCCACCTGCACCACGTTCAGTCGCCACAAATTCATCGACCTGTTCAAATTCTGCCTGTACCACAGGGACTAATACATACTGCGCTAAACGCTCACCAGGCTCTAAACTAAACGCGGTTTGGCTGCGGTTCCAAACAGATACCATTAACTCGCCTTGATAATCTGAATCGATTAAACCGACCAAGTTACCCAATACAATACCGTGTTTATGCCCTAAACCTGAGCGTGGCAAAATCATGCCTGCAAAGCCTGTGTCCTGAATATAAATTGCCAAACCTGTTTTTACCAATACCGTTTGACCCGGTTCAATGACAGTAGTGCTGTCCACACAGGCACGCAAGTCCAGACCCGCAGAACCTGCAGTGGCATAAGTTGGCATAGGCCATTCTGTACCTAAACGTGAATCTAATACTTTAACTTGAACTTTCATGAAATTTGTCCTGTTCTTCAATTTTTACTGTGGCTTTTGATGCAGTTTCTGCATCAATACAGCTGTATGTTTTTAAACTTAGATTAGCGTTTAATCAGCGCGCGTAAATTTTCCAAATAATGCTGTGCCTGTTGTTTTGGATCAACATCACCCGCCAGTTTTTTCTTGCGTCCGAGCCATTCCAGCTCATCTTGCGGCAATTCATCCAAGAAACGGCTTGGTGTCATTTGTTTCATTTGCCCACCCGCCTTGCGCTGTTCTGCCAAGGTAATGGTTAAGCCCTGACGTGCACGAGTAATGCCCACGTACATTAAACGGCGCTCTTCTTCAACGGTATCTGCCACAATCGAGTTTTTGTGTGGCAACAACTCTTCTTCCAAGCCAATCAAATACACGTATGGAAATTCCAAACCTTTAGAAGCGTGCAAGGTCAGTAAATTGACTTTGTCGGTGTCTTCTTCTTCTTGTTGCTGCTCAAGCATATCCAGCAGCACCATTTTACGAATCACACTTTCAATATTTTTTTCATCGATATCTTCAGCGCGGTTAATCAAACTTTGAATACTGCTATACAGCACTTCAATATTGTCGAGTTTGGTTTTTTCCTGCGCAGGTGTGGCTGCTTGCTCTTTAATGTAGTCGATATAACCTGCTTCTAGCATCATCTGACGGATGATCGGCACAGGTTCATCATCTTCCAATAAGTTACGCGTGAAATTGCTAATAAAATCTGCAAACTCAGCCAACTGTGTCGTGGCTTTTTTGGGAATTGCCATGGTTAAGCGCTGGTCGCCTGCTGCTGCCAATAAAGACAAATGATTTTCTTGTGCGAATAGCCCCAGTTTTTCTAAAGTTACAGGCCCAATGGCACGTTTAGGCGTATTGATAATACGTAAAAAAGCACTGTCATCTTCTGGGTTAATAATCAGACGCAAATAGCTCATGATATCTTTGATTTCAGCACGTGCGAAGAACGACTGCCCCCCCGAAAGCTTGTAAGGAATTTGCATTTGGCGTAATTGGGTTTCCAGAATACGTGCCTGAAAGTTCCCACGATACAAAATCGCATAATCTTTCCAGCTCTTGCCGTTCATCAATTTATGTGTGAGTAAATCTTTCACCACGCGTTCTGATTCATCATCATCGTTACGGCATGTAATTACCCGAATGACTTCACCATGACCTTTATCTGACCACAGTTTTTTGTCAAAAATATGCGGATTATTACCAATCACGGTATTGGCAGCTTTCAGAATACGGCTGGTCGAGCGGTAGTTCTGCTCAAGTTTAATCACTTTTAAATTTGGGAAGTCTTCTTTAAGCAAAGCCATATTTTCTGGCTTGGCACCACGCCATGCGTAAATAGATTGGTCATCATCACCTACTGCGGTGAACTGCCCCATCACCCCTACCAGCAATTTCACCAAAATATACTGTGCGGTGTTGGTGTCCTGATACTCATCGACCAATAAATAGCGAACACGGTTCTGCCACTTGTCACGTACTTCTGCATTTTCTTGCAATAAACGAGTCGGCATCACAATCAAATCGTCAAAATCGACTGCGTTGTAAGCTCGTAAATTACGTTCATAGAGTTGATATAAATGCGCAAACTGAATGTCTTCTGGCGTTTCACAAGTGGTATGTGCCTGCTCTGGTGCTATCAGATCGTTTTTCCAATCTGAAATCATCTTCATGGCTTTGGCAATCAGTTCCTTGCTTTCTGCACCTGACAAATTATCACGGTGCATTAAATCCATCAGAATACGTTTGCAGTCATCGGCATCTAAAATAGAGAAATTGGCTTTTAATGGCGTATGTTTTAATTCAAGACGCAACAAGTTCAGACCAAAGGTGTGGAAGGTCGACACCGACAAACCTTTGGCTTCTTCGCGAGACAACAATTTGGTCACACGCTCTTTCATTTCACGTGCAGCTTTGTTGGTAAAAGTCATTGCTGTAATCCGATACGCAGGAATACCGCAATGCTTAACCAAATAAGCAATTTTTCGAGTAATCACCGATGTTTTACCTGAACCCGCCCCTGCAAGCACTAACAAGGGTCCTTGAGTGTATTTCATCGCTTCAAGTTGCTTGTCGTTTAACTGACTTGCCAGTGACATAGTATTTCCTCTATTTCGGTTCGAGCTCGATTATAGTCATCTCAGACTAAGATGACTAATCTAAAATGCTGCTTTAGGCGTCATTGTCTATTTGCTGAGTGTGCAACTACGCAATACTAAATTTTTGACATGAAAAAACCGCCCGAAGGCGGTTCTTTACAACTTATGCTATGCCAAATTATTGGATTGCATAAATGCTGATTTCTACACGACGGTTTTGCTCACGACCTTCTGCAGTCGCATTCGATGCGATTGGGTTTGCAGCACCGTGACCTTGTGCATTAATACGTGAAGTTGATACACCACGGCTAGACAAGTAGTTTGCAACCGATTGAGCACGTGCTTGCGACAATGGGATGTTGATTGAGTCATTACCAGTGCTGTCAGTATAACCAGTCACTAAAATACCGCTCTTGTTATCTTCAGTTAGCGTTTGCGCAACTTTGTTCAGCGTTGTATAGAAATTAGGTTTGATGTTTGATTTGTTGGTATCAAACGTGATGTTACCAGGCATAACCAAACCAACAGAACCATCTGCATTACGGTTTACTTCTACACCAGTACCCGCCATTTGCTGACGTAATTTTTTCTCTTTATTGTCAAGATAAACACCCGCAGCACCACCAACTACAGCACCAATTGCCGCAGCGCGGTTATTTTGTGCGCTTGTATTTGCATTGCCTTTAGAAATACCATAACCCGCAGCAGCACCAATAATTGTGCCTAGTGCAGTTTTGTCATATTCCACACCACCAAGGTTGTTACCAGTCGATTGACAACCAGTTAAAACCATTGCCCCTACGACTGCTGCTGAAATTGCTAGTGCACGCATGGCATGCCTCCTTACTTTGTGTTTTGTTGTATGATGCAAATATTGAATGAAAAAATAGACTTAGACCATTGATTTTTTGTTAATAAAAAAACTTTTGCTTACAAATCTTCATGATCGTGTACAAATCTTGGTATAACTTCATCACAATTTCTACACACTTTCACTTCAACACTTTTTTATTTTAAAAACAACATTTATATTGAGTCTATAAATCAATATGTGACGCATTGGACGATTTTTCTTCAGGACCGATTTTTATGTCATCGCAAGCTAAAAAACACCCTTTATTAAAAAAAATCACAAAAGGACTCACCGTGGGTACAGTCATTACTGGCAGTACATTTTTTCACGGTCCACCTGTGTTGGCGCTGGGCTTGACCAAACTGCTTAAACAGTCCCGCAAGGTCGATGAAACCAATATTCAAATTACCAACAGTTGGCTAAGTGTCAATAACTGGCTGATTGACCATGTTTTACCCAACACAAAGTGGGACATCAGTATTGATGAAGACTTGGCACTCAGTATGCAAGGTCGTTACCTGATGACCTGTAACCACCAAAGCTGGGTAGACACTACGGTCAATCAATATTTTGGTTTAACCCGCATGCCACTGACCCGCTTCTTTACCAAGTGGGAACTGATCTTTATTCCATTTGTTGGTCAGGCCTTTAAAATTTTAGGCTTCCCAATGATGAAACGGCATACCAAAGCCCAGATTGCTAAAAAACCTGAACTGAAAGATCGTGATATGGAAGAAGCACGTAAAGCTTGCCAACAGTTGTTGAGTCAGCCCTTTACCCTGCTCAACTATTTAGAAGGCACTCGCTTTACTCAAGAAAAACATGATCAGCAGCAATCGCCATATCAACATTTATTAAAGCCTAAAGCGGGTGGTTTAGCGCTGGCTTTGAATATTTTGGGCGATCAAATTGATGCTTTGGTGGATATGACCATTGTTTACCCAGACGGCGTGCCTGGCTATAGCGAGTTCTGGCTCGGAGAAGTTCCTCGCATTGCGGTAAATTTACGAAAAATCAACATTCCAGACTGGGTCTTGGGTGGTAATTACGAAGATGATGCGGAATACCGTGAGCGTTTCCAGCAATGGGTGCATGAATTATGGTTGGAAAAAGATCAGCTGATTGAATCCATGCAACAAAAATTTGCTGCCCCGACGGCCTAACCCAATCAGGTGAACCATGAAAAAGTCTGAAGAGCCTGTAATCAAATCCTCATTCCATACCCTGCGTAAAGATTCATGGGGTTGGAAAATTGCCTTAATTTATGACTTGTTTTTGATGGGTTTAATCATCTTCAACTTGTTCTGTTTAAGTGCCAATGCCATTTTAATGAGTGATTTTGGTGAATGGCTGTTCGACTTTATTGGCCTGCCTGAAATCTTACAGTTTTATCGGGGCGAGTTACGTCCTTGGGTGATTATCACCGAAGGTTGGTTTACCACATTTTTAATTGTGGAATTGGGTGTGCGCTGGGGCATTGCTATTATTTTTAAGCATCATCAACGCTGGTGGTTCTTTCCGTTTGTTCACTGGTATGAAATTCTCGCAATCATTCCGCAGCTACGTTTTTTACGTTTATTACGCGCCTTTGCTATTGGCTACAACCTGCATAGTCACGGTTATAAAGTTATCCCAAATAGTTGGTATAAACGTGGCAACTTCTATTACAGCTTATTGATGGAAGAACTGAGTAGCCGAGTGGTACTGACTGTGCTGAATGGCGTACAGCGTGAACTGACCACCAGCACCACACACAAACAGTTTATTGATGATTTGGTCGAGCGGCATCGTCAGTTACTGGCCATTGCACTGGCGGATATTCTGCAAGAATCCTTGGGTAAAGAGTTGCAAGCCCAACGCCACCAAATTGCAAAAAATGTAGGGCTGGTAGTCAATCAAGCCATTGAAGATACGCCTGAGCTGACTCAGCTTCTGCGTCTGATTCCATTGGTTGGTGGTCGTATTGAACAGCAAATTCAAAGTATTGGTCAGCGACTAGGCGAAAACATCACCCAAGGCTTGATTGAACCTTTTGCACAACCGAACGCACAGTCCAGCAACCCGACGTATCAAATGATTGCCGAAAAAATTAGTCAGATAGAAGTTGAACATAATCAGCATATTGATAAATTAGTAGAGTCAGCAGTATTTGAAAGTTTGGAAGCCATTCGCAAACAAGTAAAAGTCAAACAATGGCAACAAATTTTAGATGAAGGACAACAACAGAATATTTCATGAGTGCGTTTTAACATTTTTACGATTGGGATAAATATTTTTAGTCATGCAACTAGAGAATTCACCCAATTTGTTCTAGGATTTGCTCTATTTATAATATGACTTCGACAACCAGCAGAGTCAGAAGTGTTAAGGAATTATTATGGCTGACATACGGATAAAAGGCAGATTGGTCAATGCGATTCGCATTAGCTTAGACACCAATGATCATGATGCGATCCGCCAGCAACTAAGCCCAATGTTGCAAAAATCATTTCCACCAGGTGTTTTGGTGGTTATTGAAAGTTCAGTCGAACAGGAACTGATTGCACTGATTCAATTACTCATTAGTTTAGAGGCACAGCCAATTGCGGTGACCGAAGGACTATTGGGCGATCAGGCACGTGCCATTCAATTTCCTGTGATTCCACAAGACCGCCCACTTCAGGAAGTGAAAGCGACCAAAGAACAAGTGGTGGAAGTTAAACCTGAGCCCGCCGCAGAACAACAGGCTGAAAATCAAGTCGCTGAAACTGCACCTGCAGTGGCACATATTACGTCGTATCACGATGAAATTTTGCGCACAGGTCAATGTTTGGTACAGCATCAAGGCGACATCATTTTAACCGCAGGCATTAATAGCGGTTCAGAAGTGATTGCTTCAGGAAATATACATATTTATGGTAGTGTACGTGGTAGAGTCATTGCCGGCGCGGGCGGGAATATTACAGCACGAATTTTCTGCCATTCCCTTGAAGCAGAATTGGTATCTATTGCAGGCACATATTGCGTTGCGGACGACATTCCACAGCATGTGACCAAAAAACCTGTGCATATTTACTTAAATGATAACCAAGAGCTTGTATTTGAAGCTCTACAATTTTAATGTATAAATAATCACCAAAAATCCCCAAAAAATATAGGGGAATTTAAACCATAACAGGAGTGGATTCGGTGGCGAAAATTGTTGTCGTAACATCAGGCAAAGGTGGCGTAGGTAAAACCACTACAAGTGCATCTTTTGCAACAGGTTTAGCCCTACGTGGTCACAAAACTGTTGTTATCGATTTTGACGTGGGTTTACGTAACCTTGACTTAATTATGGGTTGTGAACGTCGCGTTGTTTATGATTTTGTGAATGTTTTAAATAATGAAGCGCGTTTACAACAAGCATTAATTCGCGATAAAGATATTGAAAACCTTTATATTCTTCCAGCCTCACAAACCCGTGATAAAGATGCCCTGACCGATGAAGGCGTGGCACGTATTATGGATGAGCTAGCACAAGAGTTTGATTACATTATTTGTGACTCACCTGCAGGGATTGAGCGCGGTGCTATTTTAGCGATGTATCATGCCGATGAAGCGATTATTGTGACCAACCCTGAAATTTCTTCAGTACGTGACTCTGACCGTATTATTGGTATGCTCGACAGCAAAACTAAAAAAGTAGAACAAAACGAAGGTCGTATCCGTAAGCACCTGTGTATTACACGTTACAACCCAGAACGTGCCGATAAACAAGAAATGCTAACGATTGATGACATTTCTAAAGATATTTTACGTGTACCTACTTTAGGCGTAATTCCTGAATGTAAGAGCGTACTTCAAGCATCAAACGAAGGTAAACCTGTCATTCTGTATAGCGATGCTGCTGCAGGTCAGGCTTATGATGACTTGGTTGCACGATTCTTAGGTGAAGAACGTCCGTTTCGCCATATTGAAGCGAAACCTAAGGGCTGGTTAGCACGATTATTTGGAGCGTAGACATGGCAGGATTTTGGAGCAAATTATTTAGCGGTGAAGATAAGCCATCTAGCGCACAAACAGCAAAAGATCGCTTAAAAGTGATTGTTGCTTCTGAACAAGGTCTTGGTAAACGCTTAAGCCAAGAAAAAATTGATCAGATGAAGAAAGAAATCATGCAAGTGGTGAACCGCTACGTGCGTGGGGTAGATGAACAACACATTCAAATGTCAGTACGTTCAGAAGCCAATATTGAAATGCTAGAAATGAATATCAATTTGCCTGAAGAGCGATAATCTGAATACTGATTAGTCAAGCAAATTGAATCAGGGCAAAATAACGCAAGTTATTTTGCCCTATTTTTTCAAAAGAATATAAAGGAGATTGCTATGGCATTATCTCAACCTGCAACCTTTAACGAAGCATGGTCAGATGAACGTGTGTTTGCTTACTTAAATCAGTTGCCACCTGCAGGTGTCAATGCAGATTTCCATGTGTTATATCATGCTTTTAAACACATGCGTCCAAGCGACTATGAGCGCTTATTGACCCAGTTTATTGCCGATGGTCGTGACGTGAATGCCACCAATCCTGAAGGTCAACGTATTCATGACGTGATTGCTGAATTCCCTCGTCAAAAAGATGAGTTTTTAGCAGTTTTGGCTAAGTTTGCCTAAACGATTTAGCTGTCTTTCTTTAGCTAAATTCAGCAAAAGATAATGAAATAAAAAATCCCGCAATCGTCATTGCGGGATTTTTTTAACATAAAACAGAATGAGAAAAAACTAAACTAAAATTTCACGTTTTCCGTTTGGCCCCTGCTCACTGACAATACCCTGTTCTTGCATTTGATCGACAATACGTGCTGCACGGTTATAACCTAAGCTAAATTTACGCTGTAAAGACGAAGTCGAAACTTTGCGTGTTTCCAATACAAACGCCACACACTGATCATAAAGCACGTCACGGTCTGGATTGCCTTCACCATCTTCAAAACCACGTGAAGAGGGTTCTTCATCAAATGGTGTCAAGATTTCATCCACATAGTCTGGGTCACCACGTTCACGCCATGCATCACAAATACGGTTGACTTCATCATCTGAAATAAACGCACCATGCACACGCTCTGGTTCAATTTTACCAGGCCCCAAGAACAGCATATCACCATGACCAAGCAAGTCTTCTGCACCACCTGCATCCAAAATAGTGCGCGAGTCAATTTTTGAGTTTACGCGCAAGGCCACACGGGTTGGAATGTTGGCTTTAATCAAACCTGTGATCACATCTACCGATGGACGCTGAGTCGCAAGCAATAAATGAATCCCTGCTGCACGTGATTTTTGTGCCAAACGGGTAATCATTTCTTCTGCTTTTTTACCGACCTGCATAATCATGTCGGCAAACTCATCTGCCACAATCACAATAGAAGGTAATGGAGTTAAGCGTGGAGCACGTTCCTGTGTAGCAGAATCACTCGGTTTCCAAGTTGGATCAATCAGGTCTTCACCACTAGCAAGCGCCTCTTCCACCTTACGGTTATAGTCGCTTAACTTACGAATTTTAAGGAAGGACATTAACTTATAACGACGTTCCATTTCATTGACACACCAATTCAAAGCACTGACTGCATCTTTCATATCAGTCACGACAGGTGTCAATAAATGTGGAATATCATTATAGTTAGCCAATTCCAATTGTTTCGGGTCAATCAGAATTAAACGCAATTGATCAGGTTTATATTTCAGCAGCATCGATAAAATCATTGAGTTCACCGCAACCGATTTACCTGAACCTGTTGTACCTGCAACTAGCATGTGTGGTGCTTTGCCCAATTCTGTAATCACTGGATTGCCTGAAATATCTTTACCCATCGCCATGGATAAAATACCGTTCGGATCTTCAAAAGCAGGGGTTTGCAATAATTCAATCAAACGCACCATTTCTCGGGTGCTGTTTGGCACTTCAATACCAATGTACGGCTTGCCTGGAATGACTTCCACCACACGCACCGATGCCATAGACATAGAACGTGCCAAGTCACGAGAAATATTGGTCACTTTTGACGCTTTCACCCCAGGTGCCAAATCCAGTTCAAAACGTGTCACTACAGGCCCAGGCTGTGCTTCGACCACTTTGGCTTTGACATTGAATTCCTGTAACTTAATTTCCAGCAACTCAGACAAGCGCGCCAATTGTTCTGCCGTAAAATTGACCTTTTTATTCGGGTCAACCTTATCCAACAATTCCAAACCTGGTAGCGGAGAAAGATCACGACGCTTTTCTGCGACTTGCATCGCGCGTGACATTGGACGGCCACTGGCATCGGTCAAAGGCGCATCAAAATCGAAATCATCTTCATCTTGTGGCTTGCCTGCTGTTTCCTGCCATGCTTCTACAAAAGCTTCCTTAGATAAGGCAACTTTTTCAGTTGTAGCCGTCTGCGCTGTCGTTGCTGAACCTGCAACTGCTGCTGCAGTTGCTGCCGTCTGAATAGGTGCCTGCACAAAAGCAGAGCTTTGCGCATAACTACTGCTGGTACGTACTGCTTTTGTTGGATTCTGAACATGATCTTCAAATGGCTCATCACCCAAAAGATCATCCACCAGTAAATCATCTAAACCATCAAGTTCATGCGCTGTACGATTGACTTGGCTGACCTGCTTAGGCGTTACAACAGGATGATCTGATGGTGGCGTAAAGTGCGATTCATTACGCTGAAAATCTACTGAAGCCTCAGTATTTCTTGCCTCATACTGAGCGTGATCACGCTCTGTTTCGAGTGTTTCTACATGGCTGTCACTTTGGAATGGGCTATGTAAATCACTGGCGGTTTTTCCTTGTGGTACAGCCGCTAACAGCTCATCAAAAATTTGGTCGTCATCCCAATCTAACGATGATTTATTGCCAGACTGCGGCATAGACGTAGTTGGTAATCCATCATTTAATGAATTGCTTTGGATTGGGTGTTCAGGTTCTTCTGAAGCACGCAATAGTGCATGAATGTCTTGGTTATGCTGTGAGTCAGTATTTTCCTGCAAGGCACGCCACACTTCACCTGTTGCCACAATACGCTGGCTGTCTTGTTCCAATTGATGTGCTTTTTCAATGGTTTTTTCTAGCTCTACATCATCAATTTCATCTTGAACTAAAAGCTGTTGTGCCTGTTCATCTTCTTCACGTTGCTGCATGTGATTAAACATACGCTCCGCTGCAGGATGTGGCGTTTCAATCTGTTGATTTTGTTGTGCAACTGCAATTTCTGTAGATGTACGATCATCATGTGCAGCTGTAGTTTCGGCCTGTACCGCAGGCGCAGCAGCAACCACCGTTTTTTTCACTTGCGGTGCAGCACGTTCAAAATCAGATTCTGGCTCAGGCACATTACGGTAAAATAAATCTTGTAGATAGGCAGGTGTTGCTTTTAAAGTCGCCCAAGTTCTGTTCCACTTTACACCAAAGGCCAAAGTAAACAGTAAAACCCAGAACGCCACTAAAAATGCAGTAGCCCCATAAATGGTTAAAAGCTGTGATAAGCTCTGCCCAAGCTCAAAACCGATAATCCCCCCAGATGCGTTATCTAGCGTATCGGCAGGGACTTGCCAAAACAAATACAATAGGCTTGCACTGGCGAGCAAAATAAAAAACTGGGCAGCATAACGAAATGGGCGGTTTAAAAAACTACGTGGCCACCAAACTTGTAACGCTTCAATAAATAAATAAGCAGGAATAAGCAAACTAGCCCAGCCTAAAAATCCAAATAGTAAATCGGCAATCCACGCCCCTGCAACCCCACTGGCATTCGAAACCTGTTGGGTATCACTGGAAATATGCATCCAGCCCGGGTCAAATGGAGTATAGGTCACTGTTGCAAGAAACAGATAAATTCCAAAAGAGACCAAAAATAAAGTCACTATTAAGCGCTGTGCATAAGCACCCGACACCGCAGTCATATACTGTCCTGTTGCCAATTCTTCATCAATGTTTTTGTTTGCTCGTTGGTCTAAAAAGCCACTTATTTGAATGAGCCTCTGCGTTGAATTGATCTATGCAACCTTGAAGAAGATGACAAGATAAAACGTATCGCAGACCTTATATTATGCACGTGTTGCCTAGAAAAAGATGCAAGATTATTGAATTGTGTTGTTAACTTTTTCTATATAGCTCAAATCGATTTACCTGATCAGTAATATCAAATTTATTCACACAGCAAAGTCATTCTGTTTCACGTATAATTTCATAAATTTCTAAATAAAAAAAGGATGCTGTGCATGAGCGCTCGTCACTCACGATTAATTATTTTAGGTTCTGGCCCTGCGGGTTATAGTGCAGCAGTTTATGCAGCACGTGCTAACTTAAAACCGACATTAATTGCAGGCTTGCAATTAGGTGGTCAGCTGACCACCACCACTGAAGTAGACAACTGGCCGGGAGATCCTGAAGGTTTAACTGGCCCTGCGTTAATGGAACGTATGCAAGCCCATGCCGAACGCTTTGGCACAGAAATCGTGTATGACCATATTAATGAAGTGAATTTAAATGTTCGTCCATTTGTACTTAAAGGCGATATGGAAGAATTCACCTGTGATGCACTCATTATTTGCACAGGTGCAACTGCACAATACTTAGGTTTAGAATCTGAAGCAGCATTTATGGGTCAAGGCGTTAGCGCATGCGCAACCTGTGATGGTTTCTTCTATAAAAATCAAAAAGTAATGGTTGTGGGCGGTGGCAACACGGCTGTAGAAGAAGCATTGTATCTTTCCAATATTGCTTCGCATGTAACCTTAGTACACCGCCGTGATTCGCTACGTTCTGAAAAAATCTTGCAAGATCACTTATTTGCCAAAGAAAAAGAAGGCAAAATCAGCATTCTTTGGAATAATCAGGTCGATGAAGTCTTAGGTGACAACACTGGTGTAACATCGGTACGTTTAAAATCAACCACTGATGGTTCAACTCAAGATGTTGAAGTTTCAGGCTTGTTTGTTGCGATTGGTCACAAACCAAATACCAGCATGTTTGAAGGTCAGTTAAACTTACGTGATGGTTATATTCAAGTGCAAAGCGGCACAGCAGGCAACGCAACACAAACCTCTGTTGCAGGCGTATTTGCCGCTGGTGATGTTGCCGATTCAGTTTACCGTCAGGCAATTACTTCTGCAGGTTCAGGCTGTATGGCTGCGCTAGATGCAGAAAAGTATTTAGATGCCTTAGGCGAATAAACTCAGCTCATTACCTTAAAGACACAAACCGCTCTCAGGAGCGGTTTTTTTATCACATCATTTTTAGGTATGATGCGCAGCAGATCATATAAAACTGTATACGGCTCTTGATATGCAAACGCTCCCAGCTTCATCATTCATTTTTCCAGATCCAATTGAGGTTGATCCTGAAGGTGAAGGCTTGATTTGTGTCGGTGCAGACCTCTCCCCTGCCACTTTATATGAAGCCTATACGCATGGTTTGTTCCCTTGGTTTTCAGAAGGTGAGCCCATTTGTTGGTGGAGCCCAGAACCGCGTTGTGTGATTTTTCCGAAGGATTATCACCCAAGCAAATCCTTAGTCCGCAACATGAAAAAAATAGATTATCGGATCACCATTAACCACGCCTTTGAGCAGGTCATTCGCCATTGTGCCTTGCCGCGTAGTTATGCCAACGAAACGTGGATATCTGATGACATTATTCAAGGTTACTGTCAGCTGTTTGCAGCAGGTTATGGCTATAGTGTTGAAGTCTGGGAACAAAATACTTTAGTGGGCGGCTTATATGGCGTCACCATTGGTCAAGGCTGTTTTGGTGAGTCGATGTTTAGTCATCGCACCGATGTATCCAAAATGGCATTTTATAGCTTGATGCTGATTGGCCAAGAACAAAACTTAGCCTGGATTGACTGCCAATTGGTCAATGAGCATTTGCTTAGCTTGGGTGCATGTACACTTTCTCGCCAAGACTACCTTAAATCGTTACAAGATGTTGTAAAACAGCCCGCCATCAATTGGAAAAAATATCAGGACAGTGTATTTTCAAGTAAAACAATAGCGCAGTATGCGCGCCTACTTGAATGACAATAACAGAGAGGGATCTTGAAAATGAATTCATATCACCCAAAATCCCTGCTAAATGATTTGCAGTATTACATTACCCCGCCGCACGATTGTAGTTATTTATCTGAAAAATCTGCACGCATGGTATTTTTAGACCCTGCACATAAAATTGATGTCGTAACCCTGTCTGAATTATCTCGACTAGGTTTTCGTCGCAGTGGTGACTTTGTCTATCGCCCTGAGTGTCACCTTTGCCGTCAGTGCCTGTCGTCTCGTGTTCCTGTTGCGGAATTTGGCATGAACAGCACCCAAAAGAAAGCATGGAAACGCAATCAAGATTTACACATCCAAATTACCCAACCACAAGATGCTAGTGATGTACATTATGCGCTGTACGAACGCTATATCAATGAACGTCATGCCGATGGCGATATGTTCCCGCCTAGCCGTGATCAGTTTGAAAAGTTTTTAATTCACAGCTGCACCCACAGTTTCTTTTTAGAAATGTGGCAGGAAGATCGCTTAATTGGTGTGTCGACCTGCGACTATTTAGATGACGGTATTTCTGCGGTCTATACTTTTTTTGATCCTGACGAGAGCCGTCGCTCCTTAGGAACATTTGCAGTGTTAAAGCAGATTGAACAAGCCCAACACTTGGGGTTGCAATATGTCTACTTAGGCTATTGGGTGCCACATTCAAACAAAATGAATTACAAGTCCCAATATGTGCCACTTGAACTGCTTTTAGATGGTCAATGGCGACGCATTAACCGCAGTCTAAATGCAGATGAGGTTCAGCAATTGGGAAACTCCTTAATGACGACGCTGCCCTTGGGTTGGAATAACTCGATCATTAAATAAAATACAGTAACCCCATACTAAATGTGTTGAGATTTCACGTTTACTTAAACAAACTGGCAAAATCGTCGCTGCAAGATTTCACCATAATAATGGCATGCTCACGTGTGCCATCAGATTTAGGATAATAATTTTTACGTAAATCAATTTGATGAAAGCCTGATTTTTCATACAGCGCAATTGCAGCCTCATTACTTTCGCGCACTTCCAAAAAAATTTGCACAGGTTGATTATTCAGCTCGGCAATTGAATGTTCTAACAATTGATAACCCAAACCCTTGCCTTGCTGACTAGGATGCACTGCCATCAACAACAAATTGGCTTCATCCAACACGGGCTGCAAAATACAAAAAGCCACCACTTTCCCCGCCTGCTCAATGACCGTGGTGTGATAGTTTTCTACCGCTTCAGCAAACTGCTTAGCCGTCCACGGATGGCTTTGTACCAAATTTTCAATTGCAACAACATCGGCCACATCGCCAGCTTGCATTAATCGAATCATAAGAAATGATCTTGTTAGGTGTTAAGATGTAGGCATTATAGAAGTCATAACAAAAAAATCGAGCAAAAAAAAAAGCAACGTGCGTTGCCTGACCAAAGGGAAAAGTTTAGAAGCCTAATTTGGCTTTCCATGTATCCAACAAACTCGTAGTATCAACATAATTAGGATGAAAACTTGGTTTAAAATACAGCAACATTTCTTTTGCCATACCGGTAATCACGCCTTTCGATGGGCTATAAGCATAACGATAAATCATTTTTAAGTTTTCAAGATTCAACTGCTGATCCTGTTTGAGTAAACGTAGTAAAAAATAATTTTGCACGAAAAATAAAGTTAGCATTGAAATCACTAATGATGATGTTCGTAATGCGTAGGCTTTTACGCCTTTACCAAATACACCTTCAAATACATCATACGCAACCGCTTTATGTTCATTTTCTTCAATGGCATGCCATAACCACATGGTTTTCATAGTATCGTCACTCATCAACTCTTGAATATGAGAATTGCTGAGTAACTGTGAGGCAATCGTAGCCGTAAAATGCTCTAAGGCTGTGGTTGCAGTTAAATCCACCATTTCCTGTGTAATACCAACCGGTTTTGCGATTTTGGCAAGCAGCTTGCGTGTAGTCTGAATGACTGTATCAGTGTGACGATCTAAAGTATCAACATCATGTCCAAACTTTTGCGCTGAAGCATTAAAGCCCACATGCTCATGTGTATGCATGGCTTCTTGACCAATAAAAGCACTGATTTCTTTTTGCAATTCAGCATTGTCTTTTAACATTGGGTGATAACGTACAACACGTACACTGTCTATAAAGAACTTTTCACCTGCAGGGAATAAAGCAGATAATGCAGTCATAAAATGGGTAAGACCAGCATTCCCACTCATCCAATATTCTGGCACTGCATCAAAGTTAAAATTCATGCGACGTACAGGGAAACTTGCTCCTGCTCGCTGACTAATACTGACTTTAGCATTCATATTTTATCTCCCTCGATTACTGTAAAACCAATACATCTATTCAGTAACCGACGTATTTCTTATTTTTGACTTGCTTTCATCTTAAAGTTTTCTCGTTTTTGTTTAAGTGCAGTTAAGGACAGCAAATTGTCAGTTCAGGACATGAGGGACAAAAATAATGATGAGTGAAATTGTTTTTGTGGTGCAAAAGCACAAATAGCGAGGCTTTAAATTTTTTTGTGATATAGATAAAAAATAACCATAAAAAAAGCGCTCCAAATGGAGCGCTTTTTCACACTATACAGTGATTATGCTGTTACTTTAGCAACAACACCCGCACCTACAGTACGACCACCTTCACGGATCGCGAAGCGTAAACCAGCGTCCATTGCGATTGGGTGGATTAATTCTACTGACATTTCTACGTT
>NZ_JAAZQW010000022.1:0-41670 GCF_012371415.1 Acinetobacter sp. A3 | reverse complement strand
CGTACCATTTCCAACACATAAGGCATATCACGTTCATGTGGGTTACGCCATGCAGCGCCCATACAAAAACGTGAAGAGCCTGATTCTAAAGCTTCTTTGGCCTCTTGAATGACTTTTTCAACGGCAATGCGTTTTTCAGCTTCTAGTTGTGAATCATAATGCGCAGACTGCGAGCAGTATTTACAGTCTTCAGGGCATTTGCCTGTTTTAATGGACAATAAGGTACTGACTTGTACAGTATTGGCAGCAAAATGTTGGCGATGCATACGCTGTGCTTCAAAGACCAAATCTAGAAAAGGCTGTTCATATAACTGCTGAATTTCTTCTCGGGTCCAATCATTACGTACGGTCATCATTTTCATCCTTGATCATTGCGCTTCGCTCTTATACTTTGCGGTATCTTTTCACTATTGAGCAGACGCTATATTTTTGATTTTATTTACCCTTTATCTCCACACAAGAAATAAAGGGTGTGTACTGACAACATAACATGCGGATGCACCACTTATTGTCTTAATAAAGACCTTAAGCGATTTCCTTTAAATTTAACTCTTCACGCATAAATTCACGTAATTTAAATTTCTGTGCCTTGCCTGAAGCAGTCATTGGAAATTCACTAAAGAAGCGTACATAGCGTGGGACTTTATTGTGCGAAATGTGTTCTGCACAATATTTACGAATCGCCTCTTCGGTACATTCATGGTGTTCATGCAAAATAATACAGGCACACAGCTCTTCGCCATAACGATGATCTGGCACACCAATCACTTGCACATCACAAACTGCATCGTGGGTATATAAGAAATCTTCAATTTCTTTCGGGAATAAATTTTCTCCACCCCGAATCACCACATCTTTAATGCGACCTTTGATTTTCACAAAACCTTCATCGTCCATTTCTGCAATGTCGCCTGTGTGCATCCAACGTGCAACATCAATCACTTCTTGAGTTTTGTCGTGCTCATCCCAATAACCTAGCATTACCGAATAGCCACGCACACACAACTCACCCAATTGCCCACGTGGTACGACTTTGCCATCTTCATCCACAATTTTAACTTCCAAGTGTGGATGCACACGGCCAACTGTACTGACACGGCGTTCTACCGAATCATCCGTCGAACTTTGTGCGCTCACAGGCGCTGTTTCGGTCATGCCATAACAAATGGTGATTTGTGACATGTGCATGCGGTCTATCACACGTTGCATAATTTCTTGCGGGCATGGACTGCCTGCCATAATGCCTGTACGCAAGCTAGACAAATCAAATTCATCAAACTGCTCATGCTCTAAAATGGCAATAAACATGGTTGGCACACCATAAGCAGCTGTACATTTTTCTTGCTGAATGGCTTTTAAGGTATCGAGTGGATTAAACACTGCAGATGGATAGACCATGGTTGAGCCATGTGTGATACAGGCCAAATTGCCCATCACCATCCCAAAGCAGTGGAATAACGGCACTGAAATACATACACGATCTTGCGGACTTAAATGAATCGCCTCTCCCACAAAATAACCATTATTTAAAATGTTGTTGTGAGTCAGCATGGTACCTTTCGGATTGCCTGTCGTACCTGAGGTAAATTGAATATTAATGGTTTCATCAAACTGCAATTCACTGGCAATTTGATCCAGCTTTTTCAGCATGTGTGTGGTTGGACTTGGTAGTAAATCCTGAAAACGATGAATACCTGTATGGCTCTGTTCATCAATTTTAATCACATGCTTTAAATGTGGTAAACGCTTAGCATTGAGGACTTTGTTTTCTGCCAGACACAGCTCAGGCGCAATTTTGGTGAGAATTTCCTGATAATTGGTGCTTTTAAATTGCGATGCAATAACCAAACCCTTACAGGAAACCTTGTTCAGCACAAATTCCAATTCATTGCTTTTATAAGCAGGGTTCAAGTTGACCAAAATCACCCCTGCCTTGAAGGCTGCGAATTGAGTGATTGTCCATTCCACGCAATTCGGAGACCAAATGGCAAGGCGGTCACCTTTCTTAAAACCGAGTTTTAATAAGCTACAGGCAAAGGCATTGACCTGTTGCTGGAGTTGCTTATAAGTCAAACGCACATTTTGATGCACGCTTACCAAAGCATCCTGATCTGCATATTGCTGGCAAGCCTGATCAAACTTTTCACCAATAGTCATACCTAACAAAGGCTGATTACTGGTGCCATAGGCATAACTTAACCGTACTTGTGTCATTGAATCGATCTCCTTGATTCTTTGTAATTCTGTTTTCCAACACTATTAATTGTTCTATGACGACGATTACTTTTTTGCCTATTCTGTGCGTTGTTCTTATTTCCCTCCTTCTTGTTTCCGCACTGCATTCACACAAAAATCGGCAATTTGTTTGACAAAGTAATCTTTATAATTTTGATCAAACATTACATTGCGAGAAGGATTCAAAGGTTCAATCACCACAAAGGTCATGGATCCAACCACACCTAAAGCTGCAGTGTTTAAATCTTCAAAATCAAACTCACCATTGACTTTTCCTTCAGCCAAAATTTCCTTGATGCTTTGTTTGATCAGTTGTTTACTGCGAAAACGCTCATGTTCCATTTCTGGGTCTACAGGCTCGAACATTAACGAATACGCCAATTGGGGGCTGTTCATCGCACGCTTCACAAAAGTTGTAACTGATTTTTGCAATTTTTGTTTTGGCGTTAAATCTGACTTCGCAATGTGGTCCAAAATTTCAACTTCACGACGAATAGCAGCCGATAAAACTTCAATCAGAATCTGACTTTTATTTTCAAAGTAGCGATACACCAAACCTGTGGAAACACCAGCGCGTTCTGCAATGGCTTGTATAGACGCTTCTTTAAAGCCCCCATGAGCAATAAGTTCACGAGCAGAATCTAAAATCGCGTTGCGATTTTGTTCCATACGTTCCTGCATCAATGATGATCTTTTATAACTCATATCTTATTCTCAACCAGATAAAATGAATTGTAAATCATTTTGTGAATTTTAGTTCACTTTTTTAAATTTTCGATGTATGTTAGAACCTAAGCACAACAAGAATGCTTGTTTTAGGAACAACAAATATAACCTCAGGATGGATGAATACATGAATTTACAAAGCTTAGACTTCGGTTTGGATGAAACCTTAATCGCACTGCGTGATTCAATCGCTGCTTTTTGTGCAAAAGAAATTGCACCCATTGCACAACAGGTCGATCGTGATAACGAATTCCCTGCCCAGCTTTGGAAAAAATTTGGCGATATGGGCTTACTTGGCTTGACCGTGAGTGAAGAATACGGCGGCACCAACTTAGGCTATTTGGCTCACATCATTGCCATGCAAGAAATTTCTCGTGCATCAGCATCCATTGGTTTGTCTTACGGTGCTCATTCTAACCTATGTGTGAACCAAATTAAGCGAAATGGGACAGAAGAACAGAAGCAGCGCTATTTACCAAAATTAGTTTCAGGTGATTATGTCGGTGCATTGGCTATGTCTGAACCCAATGCAGGCTCAGATGTCGTCAGCATGAAGCTAAAAGCAGAAGATAAAGGCGATCATTACTTACTTAACGGCGCAAAAATGTGGATCACCAATGGTGGTGATGCCGATGTTTTGGTGGTGTACGCTAAAACTGATTTACAAGCAGGTGCCAAAGGCATGACGGCATTCCTGATTGAAAAAAATATGCCTGGTTTTAGTCATGGCAGCCATTTAGATAAACTGGGTATGCGTGGCTCGAATACCTATCCACTATTCTTTGACAATGTAGAAGTACCCAAAGAAAACGTCTTGGGTGGTGTAGGCAATGGCGTAAAAGTATTAATGAGCGGCTTAGACTATGAACGTGCTGTTTTAAGTGCTGGTCCTTTAGGCATTATGGATGCCTGCATGGACACCGTGATTCCTTATATTCATGAGCGCAAACAGTTTGGTCAGGCACTAGGTGAGTTTCAGCTGATGCAAGGCAAAATTGCCGATATGTATTCAACTTGGCTGGCATGTAAAGCACTCGTTTATGCCGTAGGCGCAGAATGTGACAAAGCTGAACACAGCCGCAGTTTACGTAAAGATGCAGCCAGTGCAATTTTATATGCAGCAGAAAAAGCCACTTGGATGGCAGGTGAAACCATTCAAACTTTGGGTGGCAATGGCTATATCAACGAATTCTCTGCAGGACGTTTATGGCGTGATGCCAAACTCTATGAAATTGGCGCAGGTACTTCAGAGATTCGCCGCATGCTGATTGGCCGTGAACTGTTTAACGAAACTGCCTAAAGAATAAATCACAAAAATAGACAAGGATGTTGGCATGAATCAATTACAGAGCAAAATTAATATTCGCAGCGACGAGTTCAAAAACAATCAGGCTGCTATGCAAGCATTGGTCGATGACCTGAGAGAAAAAGTCCAAAAAATTGCTTTGGGTGGTGGTGAAACGGCACGCCAAAAACATTTAGACCGTGGCAAATTGTTGCCACGTGAACGGATTGACCACTTAATTGATCCTGGCACCGCATTTATTGAAATTGGTCAGTTGGCTGCGTATCAGGTCTATCAGGATGATGTACCTGCTGCGGGTGTGGTTGCAGGCGTGGGTCAGGTGAATGGCGTGACCTGCATGATCATTGCCAACGATGCCACCGTAAAAGGTGGAACTTATTACCCACTGACCGTAAAAAAGCATTTACGCGCACAGGAAATTGCAGAACAGAATCACCTGACTTGTATTTATTTGGTCGATTCAGGCGGTGCATATTTGCCGTTGCAAGACGAAGTCTTTCCAGACCGTGATCACTTCGGCCGCATTTTCTATAATCAGGCCCGTATGTCAAGCATGGGTATTGCCCAAATTGCAGTGGTGATGGGAAGCTGTACTGCAGGTGGCGCTTACGTGCCTGCCATGTCAGATGAAACCATTATTGTGCGTAATCAGGGTACGATTTTCTTAGGTGGCCCACCGCTGGTAAAAGCTGCAACTGGTGAAGTCGTTTCAAGTGAAGACTTGGGGGGGGGTGATGTGCACACTCGCCTTTCAGGTGTGGCAGACCACTTAGCAGAAAATGATGAACATGCCTTGGCGATTGCCCGTAACATTGTGGCGAACTTAAACAAAAAGCCAAACCCACAACCAGAGCATGTAGAAGCACCGTTATTTGATGCCTCTGAACTGTATGGCATTGTACCGACTGATGCACGTAAACCATTTGATGTACGTGAAGTGATTGCCCGCATTGTCGATGGTTCGCGTTTTGACGAATTTAAAGCCCGCTTTGGCACTACATTAATTACGGGTTTTGCCAAACTCTATGGTATGCCTGTCGGAATTATCGCCAATAATGGCATTTTATTTTCCGAGTCAGCACAAAAAGGTGCACACTTTATTGAACTGTGTACCCAACGCAACATTCCCCTGCTATTTATTCAAAATATCACAGGCTTTATGGTTGGCCGCCAATACGAAAATGAAGGCATTGCCAAAAATGGTGCCAAACTGGTGATGGCGGTGGCGACAGCCAATGTACCTAAACTGACTTTAGTGATTGGCGGTTCTTTTGGTGCAGGTAACTATGGCATGTGTGGTCGTGCCTACTCACCACGCTTTATGTGGACATGGCCAAACTCACGTATTTCGGTGATGGGTGGCGAACAGGCATCGAGTGTTCTTTCAACATTAAAACGCGACCAGATTGAAGCCAAAGGTGGTAGCTGGTCTGCAGAAGAAGAAGACCAATTTAAACAGCCAATTCGTGATCAATACGAGCGTCAGGGTCATCCATATTATGCTTCTGCACGTTTATGGGATGACGGTGTGATTGATCCTGCTCAGTCGCGTGAAGTGTTGGCTTTAAGTTTGGCTGCTGCTCTAAATGCCCCAATCCAACCGACCAAGTTTGGCGTGTTCCGCATGTAAGAGGTGACAAAATGGATTATCAATTTTTACAACTCGAACAGCAAAATCAAGTGGCTACGGTTTGGATTAATCGTGCGGAGCTTCACAATGCCTTCAATACCCAAGTGATTGAAGAATTACATGCCTGCTTTCTGCAGTTGAATACGCGTGAGGATGTGCGTGTCGTAATTTTAGCTGGACGCGGCAAAAGCTTCTCTGCAGGCGCAGACCTGAACTGGATGAAACAGGCAGGTCAAGCCTCTGAAGCAGAAAACCAAGCCGATGCCTTAAAACTGGCGAGAATGCTGCAAAGTTTAGCCACTTTAAAGCAGCCGACTATTGCCCGCGTGCATGGCATTGCCTTTGGTGGTGGTATGGGCTTGGCCTCTGCCTGTGATATTTGTGTTGCCAGCACGGATGCCAAATTTGCTACATCCGAAGTACGTTTAGGACTGGCTCCATCCACGATTAGTCCGTATGTAATTCGTGCCATTGGTGCACGTCAGGCATCCCGCTACTTTTTAACGGCAGAACGTATTTCTGCAGAACAGGCTCGGCAGATTGGTTTGGCACATGAAGTGGCAGCACCAGAACAGCTAGACAGCAAAATTGATGACATTGTACAAGCCCTCTTACTGGGTGGCCCAGACGCACAGCATGCCTCTAAACAACTAATTCAGATGGTCAATCAGCAAGTCTTGACCGAAGACTTATTGCAACAAACTGCACAGCATATTGCGCATATTCGCCAAGGAGATGAGGCGAAAAATGGCTTAAATGCATTTTTGAATAAACAAAGCCCGGCTTGGATCAAGACCACGGCATAATAAAAGAAGGATCGCACTATGTTTGAAAAGATTTTAATTGCCAACCGTGGTGAAATTGCCTGCCGTGTGATTCGTACGGCAAAAAAACTCGGTATTGCCACGGTCGCAGTCTACTCAGATGCTGATGCACAATCACAGCATGTCAAACTGGCAGATGAAGCCATTTATATTGGCGAATCCCCTGCGGCACAAAGTTATTTACAAGTTGACCGTATTATTCAGGCGGCTAAAAGTACCGGTGCGCAAGCCATTCATCCGGGTTATGGTTTCTTGTCTGAAAATGACCAGTTTGCCCTTGCCTGTAAAGACAACAATATTGTCTTTATTGGCCCGCCTGTTGAAGCCATTCTAGCAATGGGGCTTAAGGCCACTTCTAAAGCTTTAATGGAAAAAGCAGGCGTGCCACTAACGCCGGGCTACCACGGCACCAATCAGGATGCAGCTTTCTTAAAGCAACAAGCCGACAGCATTGGCTATCCGGTATTGATTAAAGCCAGCGCAGGCGGTGGTGGTAAAGGTATGCGTCTGGTTGAACGCAGTGAAGACTTTCTGATCTCACTTGCCTCATGTAAGAGTGAAGCACGCTCTAGTTTTGGCAATGAAGATGTACTAATTGAACGCTATGTGATTCAGCCACGCCATATTGAAGTTCAGGTTTTTGGCGATACTCACGGCAACTATGTGCACTTATTCGAGCGTGATTGCTCGGTGCAACGTCGTCATCAAAAAGTGCTTGAGGAAGCGCCTGCGCCTAAAATGCTAGAAGATAAACTCGAAACCATGCGCCAAGCTGCGATTGATGCTGCACGTGCCGTGAATTATGTAGGTGCAGGCACTGTCGAGTTTATTGTCGAGCAAGATGGTACGGCGTATTTCATGGAAATGAATACCCGCCTACAGGTAGAACACCCAGTCACTGAAATGATTACAGGACAGGACTTGGTAGAGTGGCAATTGCGAGTGGCCTTTGGTGAACCATTACCAAAACAGCAGCATGAATTGCAGATTCATGGTCACGCCCTTGAAGCACGTGTCTATGCCGAAGAACCAGAAAAAGGCTTTATTCCTGCCATTGGTCAAATCAGCTACTTGCATTATCCAGAGCAAAATGATGCTGTACGTGTAGATAGCGGCATTGTAGAAGGCGATGAAATCAGCACCTACTACGACCCAATGATTGCCAAACTGATTGTCTGGGGCAAAAACCGTGAAGCAGCATTGACGCAAATGCACCATGCTTTGGGTCAGTTCCATGTCGATGGTTTGGGCAACAACATTGCCTTTTTAGATCGCTTAGTACTGTGTGATTCTTTTAAAAATGCCAATTTGGATACAGGGCTTATTCAACGTGAGGAAGCATTTTTACTTAATGCAAAACCTGAAGTGGCTACCGAAACGATTGTTGCTGCTGCGTTAATTGAAGTATTGTCTCGTATTCAAAACAACAAAGCGGCAAATAGCGCTGTTTGGCAAAAAGATCTCTTCTGGCGTTTAAACCTACAAAACGCCCATACAGTGCAATTACAGTGCAATGACCAAACACTCAAAATTCAATTAAAACCGCAATCATCAGGTTTTGAAGCACACTTCAATGGGCAAACACTGAACGTTCAGGGCAAGCTTTTAGATGCGCATCGTCTACAGCTTTGTGTGAATGGTCAGCAACAAAAATTGGCTTTCAATCAAAACGCCCAAGGCATCACCCTATTCCAAAATGGTCAGCGCCATGTGTTTGGCTATGTGCAAGCTAATTTTAAAGGTGATGATCAACAAGACAATGACAACAACTTGACCGCACCAATGCCAGGTGTGATTACCCAAGTCTTGGTCGCAGCCAATGCTCGTGTGAAAAAAGATGATGTGTTAATGACCCTTGAAGCCATGAAAATTGAATATTCAATTCGTGCACCTTTTGATGGCATTGTGGCAAGCTCATATTTCCAAGCAGGTGATCAGGTCAAAGCCGGTGATGAACTGGTCGAGTTTGAAGCCTTGACGGAGGAAGTTGCATGACTGAATTTGTCAAAATTGTAGAAGTTGGACCACGTGATGGTCTGCAAAATGAGAAAACACCACTCACATTGGCAGACCGCAAAAACCTGATTTTGGATTTAATGCAAACGGGTTTAAAAAACATCGAAGTTGGCTCCTGTGTTTCAGCTAAATGGGTACCGCAAATGGCAGACAGCGATGTGCTGTTTGCCGAGTTACCCAAAGACCCGAACATTCAATTCAGTTTACTCACGCCAAATTTAAAAGGTTTTGAGTCGGCTTTAGCAGTCGGTTGCAAAGAGGTTGCGGTTTTTACCGCAGCTTCTGAAAGCTTTACCCGTAAAAACATCAACTGTTCGATTGATGAGAGTCTGGAAAAGTTTAGTGATGTGATGCGCCTCGCCAAAGCACATGATATTCAAGTACGTGGTTATGTATCTTGTATGGTGGACTGCCCTTATGAAGGTGCAATTGAGCCGAAACAGGTCGCTAAAGTCACTCAGCAATTATTGGACATGGGGTGTTATGAAGTGTCCTTGGGTGAAACCATTGGCACAGCAACCCCAGACCGTGTACAAAAAGTTTGGAATGCTTGCTTGGCACAAGTTGATGCCAAAGTTCTGGCAGGTCATTTTCATAATACTTACGGTATGGCAATTGCCAATATTTATCAGTCACTCTTGCAAGGCATTCGGGTGTTTGATTCATCCATTGCAGGTTTAGGCGGTTGCCCATACGCCAAAGGTGCTTCGGGCAATGTCTCGACTGAAGATTTGTATTACCTACTCTCTAAGATGGGCTTTGAAACGGGTATTCAGGTGGATGCTTTAATGCAAGCCAGCAGCAATATCAGCGAAGTATTGCAGCGCAACAATCCATCCAACTATGCCAATGCCTATTGGCAAAAGGCCTGTGCTTAAATCCTAAATCTGTAAGAACAATGCTTTATAAGCTACAAATACAACGGCAAGTGAATGCCGTATAGAAAATAAATAGAGGTGACAAATGTCCAATAAAGTATATGACAGCGCACAAGCGGCATTAAATGGTGTGGTGCAGGATGGACAGACCTTAGCGGTTGGTGGTTTTGGTTTATGCGGTATTCCTGAAGCCTTGATTGCCGCGTTAAAAGCCACAGGTGCGAAGCAACTGACCTGTATTTCCAACAATGCAGGGGTCGATGGGTTTGGTTTGGGTCTATTGCTTGAAACCAAACAAATCAAAAAAATGATTTCGTCTTATGTCGGTGAAAATAAAGAATTTGAACGCCAATTTTTAAATGGCGAATTGGAGGTCGAACTCACCCCACAAGGTACACTGGCTGAAAAATTACGTGCAGGCGGTGCAGGTATTCCTGCATTTTTCACTCCTACAGGTGTTGGTACGGTCATTGCAGAAGGCAAAGAAGTCCGTAAATTTAATGGCAAAGACTATATTTTAGAAGAATCCTTAACGGCAGATGTCGCTTTAGTTAAAGCCTATAAAGCAGATAAGGCTGGCAATTTGATTTTCCGTAAAACTGCCCAAAACTTTAATCCAGTCTGTGCCATGGCGGGCAAAATCACCATTGCAGAGGTTGAGGAAATTGTAGAGATTGGCGATTTAGAACCCGATGAAATTCACCTCCCGGGGATTTATGTGAATCGCATTGTCCTGAATGCAACTCCAGAAAAACGTATTGAACAAATGACTTTAAAGGCGGAGGCTTAATCACATGGCTTGGACGCGTAATCAAATGGCGCAGCGCGCCGCACAAGAATTAGAAGATGGTTTTTATGTCAATTTAGGTATTGGTTTGCCAACACTGGTAGCCAACTATATTCCTGACCATATTAATGTCTGGTTGCAGTCTGAAAATGGCTTGCTCGGTATTGGTGAATTTCCGACTGAGGCTACGGTAGATGCCGACCTGATCAATGCTGGAAAACAGACAGTCACCGCGCGTAAAGGTGCCGCCTTTTTCTCTAGTGCAGACTCATTTGCCATGATTCGTGGCGGGCACGTCAATATCGCCATTTTGGGTGCAATGGAAGTTTCAGAAACTGGCGATCTGGCCAACTGGATGATTCCAGGCAAGAAAGTTAAAGGTATGGGTGGTGCAATGGATTTGGTTGCAGGCGTGCAAAAAGTCGTGGTACTGATGGAACACTGTGCCAAAGATGGCACCCCTAAAATTGTATCGCAGTGCAGTTTACCGCTTACGGGTAAAGCGGTGGTGCATCGTATCATTACCGATTTAGGCGTTTTAGATATTACTCCACAAGGGGTAAAACTGGTCGAACTTGCACCTGATGTCAGCTTTGATGAAATTCAAAAAGTTACAGGTGTAGCCTTAGAAAAAATAGCGGCTTAATGTACTTTCTGCCTTTTAATCCCCCTCTCCTCAGCAAGTTTTGAGGCAATGCTTTAAAACTTGCTGAGGAGAGGTTTTATTTTATATTGACTCTCAGACTTTTTTACTAAACATCTTTCATACATCCGTTTAAGCGCATAATTCAGTCCCCCCTCATCCTAACCTTTTCCCTAAGGAATAGGGACTTCCAATAATCATTGAATTGATCATTTATGATTAATTTTTGATTTATGAAAACGTTCTACTTAACTCAAAAATCATTTTCAATTTTGATATTTGAATAATTTTTCGATATTAATCAGCAATAAAAAAAGCCCTCACTTCACAAAGTAAAGGCTGAGTACAAAGTCAATGCTACAAGAAAATGAAACCGTTTTTAAGGTTGTGCTACCTTCTGTTCCACTACACCTGCATCTTCCACACTACGCACCGTACCTGTATCTACATTCAATACTTCAAACTCAATACGGCGGTTTTTAAATTGACCTTCTGGGGTTGCATTGGCAGCAATTGGTTGTTCTGACCCAAAGCCAACTGCTTGCAACTGACCTGGGTTTACACCACGTGATACCAAATAATCCACCACAGCCTGCGCACGTTGTTGTGACAAGGTTTTATTGGCATTTGCATCACCCACGGCATCGGTATGCCCTTTGACCGTTAAATGAACTTGTGATGCACGCTGCATCAATACCGCAGCCTGATCTAAAATAGACTTATTGGCTTCTGGAATTTGTGTAGATGCAGAGTCAAAATTAATAATTTGCATATTCAATGCAGTCGCAATATCCAAGGCTTGAATATTGTCAGGATTAATCGCAGCTAAAGCCTGTTCAGCATTGCTAATACTTGTAGTAACAGCATGATTGACATCTGTTTGCGCAGTTTCTACCGGTTGCTGAGTTACCACCGTCATGTTTTTAGCCAATGGACGGATTTGACTCGCCAAGCGCTCTGCATCAGCAGGATTAGCTGCCTGAATTGAAAGTTGATTACCTACCCAATTTAAATTGACATTCGGTACACCCTTCAGCATTTTTAAAACACTCGGAATAACGTCTTGATCAATAAACTCTGAGTGATAATTTGCATAATTTTCCGCACCACAACCCGTTGGATGATTGAAAATTTGCTTCACCTCTTTTTGTAGAATTTCCATATAGCTTGGATTATTCAGCAAAATTTGACAGGTAATTAAATTGCCATCACTGCCCGTACTGACTTGTAACATTGCAGCCTGATTAGCTGCCACTTGTGTCTGCGTGGTTGCAGGGACTTGATCACGATCACTACATGCGCGGAATAAAAATGCCAATAAGCCAATTAAAATAATTAAAGCCAAAATTGGCAATAACCACGAACGACGTTCTTCTATGGGTTCAGCCACAACCACTTCTGGCGCTTGGTGCACCGTCTGTCCTGCAGCATTATTTACGCCTAAAGCCGCCAATAATGCTGTTGCCCATTGAGGTAAAGCTGCCTGAATTGAATCTAAATTGTTTTGCAATAAATGTTGAATCGCAACTGGGTCTGATGAGCCTGCCTGATTTTCAAGAAAGTTTAAGCTAGGTGCAATTGAACGATTCAGTGTATTTTCAATTTCGGCTTGTGGTGCTGTGCCACTCACCATATCCATAAACTGCTGTTTTAAAGACAAGTTTGAACCAAAGACATCGCCCACACGAGGGTTAAGCTGTCGATGCAAATTATCTATTAATTCAGGACGTGAATTTAAAATAGACAATAAAATGGGATAAAAGCTATTCAGTGCCTGATTTTTTTCAAGCAAATGCTGGGTTTCCCCTTCTAATACAATAGATGAGACACTTTGTTTGAGTAGGTCAATAAAATCTGTTTGCATATACAGCCCTCTTTTTTGTCTTTGTTTTCAAGTTGTTTTTTAGTATATATGCTTAAAATTTAAACAAATGTAATAAATTATGGTGTTTTGATTTTGTTATGAAATTTGCGTCAACGGAGTGTTGGCTTTCTATTTTTCAATCGCATAAAAAAGCCAGCCGAAGCTGACTTTTATCTAAACTTGAAAATAAAATATCAATCAGAGCAAATTAAGCTGTAAAAACGCGTAATGCCTTGCCTTTCACCACTTGGTTAATTAAAGGCGTATTTTTACCTTGTGACACAATTGTTTCTTTGTTCAGTGTCCATTCCACTTCAGGATCAACCAAGACCCAACCTGCTTCTTGTTCCCAGCGACTTTGCATTTTTGCCACACGTGCAGGAGCAAGCGTCACTTTTTCCACCCATTCCAACGGACTGAACAAGCCTTCTTGAATCAACTGAATTCCAAATGGAATATAGGTATCAAAGGCAGTGAAACCCGACAAGGTATCAGCAAATGGCGCCATTTTGGCAGAACTGTTTAATGGTTCGTGGTGGGTACAAATTGCATCAATCACACCATCTTTTACGCCTTGACGTAACAAGTCTTTGTCTTGCTCTGAACGTAATGGTGGACGCACATGCGCCAAAGAGTTAAAGCCATCAATAATGTGATCGGTTAAATGCAATTGATGCATCGCTACATCGCAAGTCACTGGTAAACCTTTGGCTTTGGCATTTTTAATCAGCTCAACTGATGCCCCGCATGACAATAAACCAAAGTGTGCACGTACACCTGTAGCTTCAATCATGAGTAGATATTTAGCAATTGCCACGGTTTCTGCCAAAGTTGGAATCATAGGCAAACCCTGACGTGATGCAATAAAGCCTTCATGCACACATCCATCTTTAGCAATTTGCGGTTCTTCGGCATAAAACACCACGGTCATGTCCAAACCTGCAGCATATTCCAGTGTGCGAATCACGACATCATCATCTTCAAAAGGCGCATTGGCATTGGACACTGCACTACAGCCGCCTTTTTTCAGTCCCGCCATATTGGCAGGCTGCTTGCCGTTTAAACCTTGAGTTTGTGCACCAATCACTTCTAAATAAATGCCGCCATCCAACATGGCTTTTTCGACCAAACCATGAATAAGTGCGCCGTTATCTTGCACAATGGGTTTAGAATCAGGTGGGGTAAATAAGTGCAGGATGCCATTTTCACGGGCAGCCTTGCCTTCAGATTTGAGTGTGCCGTGCTGTTGCTGACCAGGTTCACGTAAACGTGCGCATAAATCCACCATGGTTGGCATGAGCCATTGGCCTTGGGCATCAATGCTTTCGCTAATATCTGCACTTTCTGCAACCAACTTGCCATTTTCAAGATATACCGTTTGCACGCGATCAATTTGCTGGATTGGGTCAAGCACACGTACATTTTCAATTTTTACAATCGCCATGACTTTTTCCTTATACCGCAATCGCGTCAATCAAACCTTGTTCTTGCAACTGACCTTGCATCGCCAAAGCCAATACCGCCATACGTACCGCAATACCGTTGGTCACCTGATTTAAAATCACCGATTGAGGGCCATCGGCAATACTCGAATCAATTTCTACGCCACGGTTCATTGGGCCAGGATGCATCACAATACAATTTGGTTTGGCAAGTGCCAAACGCTCTTTGTTTAAACCGTACATTTTGTAGAATTCGGCTTGTGAAGCGAGTGCAGGCGAATCAATACGTTCATTTTGAATACGCAGGGTGATAATTACATCGCAATCTTTAATGCCATCTTCCATTTTGTTAAATAAACGCACACCAGCGCCATATTCATCAAAACCGTAAGGTAATAAGGTATTCGGTGCAATCACGCGAATATCTTTACAGCCTAAAGTTTGTAAGGCTGCCACATCAGAACGTGCAACACGTGAATGTTTAATATCACCAATAATCGCCACGCTTAATTCTTCGTAAGGACGTTGTGTTTCACGGCGAATCGTCAACATATCCAACATGGCTTGAGTCGGATGCGCATGACGGCCATCACCTGCATTAATAATGGCAACATTTGGGCATACAGTTTTGGCAATAAAATGTGCCGCACCTGAAGAAGAATGGCGTACCACGAAAATATCCGCTGCCATCGCCTCTAAGTTCCACAAAGTATCACGTAAAGTTTCACCTTTAGAGGTACTTGAACGGGCGATATCAATATTGAGTACATTGGCAGAAAGACGCTTGGCTGCGGCTTCAAATGTGGTGCGGGTACGGGTAGAGTTTTCGAAGAACAAGTTCATCACCGTACGCCCTTCCAGCAAATTATTGGTGATCAGTTGATTTTGTTCATTGAAAAAGGACTGTGCTGTGTCCAGAATTTTAGTAAGGGTTTCTTTGGAAAGACCTTCGATGGTCAAAAAGTGTTTTAAATGCCCATCTTTATTCAATTGAATCTGGCTCGGAGTATGCAATGCCGCCAAATGCATGAGAGATTCCTTATACGTTAAGTTAACGCATTATACAGAAATTGATTTATCAAAGCAGTGCCCGTTGGCGTGATTTCAGCAAAAGAAATGGATGATTTTAAAAATTAAGTCAGTGCTATACATCTAGACTTTCAATGAAAAAATACATTTTGTAAAAACTCAGCACTCGCTCTGCACTTCAAATTTCAGGTCTTTTTGAAAGCAAATCGAGTGCTCGACGCCAAATGCCTTCTAGCGTAATGCACCAATATAATGATGTGCGACCTGTGCTTGATAAATTTCTTCTTCTGTTGGTTCGTGCGTCTCTTCTAAACTGTCTGTTAGCTCCTCACTCTCTTCTTTTTTATCTATGCTTAGATCATTTTGAATATCATTGGTTCGATCATACTGCGGTGCCAATTTCACTAATATTGCTTCCAAACGAGATGTCTGATGATGCAGTTCAGCATCTTGTGTCGCCAAAGCCAACTGCACCACATAACGTGCGTAATCGGTATTTTCCACTAAATACATCACATCTATTACACGTCCACTCACACGTCTTAAACGGGTATAAATTAAAGTTGCAACCGAAAAAAGTTCACTTTGACCAAGCGCATGCAATGTACTCATCTGAATATAACCCCTTATATTTTTGCTTTTAAAATGCTTTTTTCATTTGCATGAAGTTCAGTATGCAACTCACATTTAAGCACTCAAACACGATGTGTATTTGCAGCTTGAACTCATGCCACCAAGTATTAGCAAGATGCGTACCAATCATGTGAATATTCAGATATTTAAAAACCAATAAAAAGCGTTAACCATAAAATGTGATTAACTTGATCTCGTTCCATTAGTGATAATTTTTGTGATATCCATGGCGAATGTAGATTTAGCCAAGACACTTATTCAACACCGTTTAAAATTCTGCTGATTTCAGGCTAAATCACTAAGTTTTACCACACAAAATACGTTAAAATAGCCGATTGCTGAATTGCTTTTGGAAATTTTCATGAATTCGAAACCCCGTCTTTCTACATATTGGGTCACCTGTGCAGATGGACTTGAAACCTTACTTCAAGAAGAAATGCAAGGTTTAGGTATTCAAAATATCGAACGTTTACCGGGTCGTTTAATTTTCAAAGGCACACTCGAAAATGCCTACCGTGTCTGCATGTGGTCACGTCTGGCTTCTCGGGTACTCACCCCTATTCATACCCATGAAATTGAATTCAGTCACGATGCACGCGATGTTGCCGAAGAGCTCTATGAAGGTGCGCTTAGCTTTGACTGGTCACTGATTTTTGCACCACAAAGTACATTTGCAGTGCGTTTGCATATCGAACGTGACATTAAAGTAAATAGCCAGTTTGCAACTTTACGCGTTAAAGATGGCGTAGTGGATTCATTTATGGACGCTGTGGGCAAACGCCCAAGCATCGACATCAAACAGCCAGAAATTACGCTGTATGTTTTAGCAGGGAAAACTGAACACACCTACTGTTTAGATTTATCGGGCGACTCGTTGCATAAACGTGGTTATCGTCGTTTTATGACCGATGCGCCAATCAAAGAAAATCTTGCAGCAGCAATTCTGCAAAAAGGTCAATTACAACACATTCAGCCTGACATCATTTTAGATCCGATGTGTGGTTCAGGTACTTTTATTATTGAAGCTTTAATGATGCTGACTGACCGTGCGCCAGGTCTAGTACGTCGTTTTGGTTTTAATGGTTGGCAAGGTCACGACCATGAATTATGGATGAACATTAAAGCTGAAGCAGCAGAACGCCATCAAACAGCATTACAACAACCGCTGCCTAAATTCTATGCTTTTGATGCAGACTGGGAAGCAGTCAAAGCCACCAAGCAAAATATTATTGCTGCCGGTTTTGAAAACTTGCTCGATCAGATTCAAATTGAAGAACGCACTTTGGCCGACTGGCCAGATTTCCAGGCGGAAGGTAAAAAAGCCTTTATTGTCACCAACCCACCTTATGGTGAGCGTTTAGGTGATAAAGCCTCGAACCGTGCCTTGTATTTGGGTTTATCTGCCCTATTGCAAAAACATTTCCCAAATCAAAAAGCAGCTGTAATTGCTGCACAGGTCGAACAAGCCGATGTACTGGCATTTAATGACCCTCAAATTCTACGTTTGATGAATGGTAAACTGCCAATTTACGTACGTTTTGGGACAATCAAACCTGCAACAGTAGCACGTCCATTCTTAGCTGACTGGCAACCTCAGCAATTTGAACCGATTGAAGGTGCAGAAGACTTCACTAACCGATTGCAGAAAAATATGCAAAGCCTGAAAAAATGGGCTGTGAAAGACAACGTCTATTGCTTACGTTTATACGATGCAGACTTGCCTGATTTTAATGTCGCAGTCGATTTATACGGCGATCGTTTGCACGTACAAGAATATGCACCACCGAAAAAAATTGATCCTGAAAAAGCCAAAAAGCGTTTTAATCTTGCATTACAAGCAATTCGTGCTGTAACGGGCTTAGGCCGTGATGCTGTATTTATTAAGACACGTGCCCGCCAAGAAGGTAAAAATCAGTACACCAAACAAAGTACTGCTTCTAAGCGTTTTATCGTGCAAGAAGGTCAAGCGAAAATTTTGGTCAACCTGACGGATTATTTAGATACAGGTTTATTCCTAGACCACCGTCAAATGCGTTTACGCATTGCCAAAGAAGCACGTGGTAAGCACTTCCTAAATTTATACAGTTACACCTCAACTGCAAGTTTGCATGCTGCACTTGGCGGGGCTGCAAGCACCACCAGTGTCGATTTATCTAACACCTATTTAAACTGGTCTAAAGAAAACTTCGTACTGAACGGTTTGACTGTAGACCATGCAGATGAACAGCATCAATTCTTTGCTAGCGACTGTTTTGAATGGCTCAAGGAAGGCCATGAGCAATATGAACTAATTTTCATTGACCCGCCAACCTTCTCGAATTCCAAAAAATTCTATGGAACCTTTGATGTACAGCGTGACCACGTATCTTTAATTAAGCGTGCCATGAACCGTCTAACCACAGGCGGCACGCTGTACTTCTCTAACAATTACCGTGGCTTTGAAATGGATGAAGAAATTGAAGCTATGTTTGATGTGCAAGAAATTAGCCATGAAACCATTGGTCCAGATTTCAAACGTAACACTAAAATCCACCGTGCTTGGAAAATCCAACATCCACCTGTTTAAGCAAAACGATTGCTGATAAAACAAAGCCTGTTCAATTGAACAGGCTTTTTTTTTAAGGAATAGATAAATTTATTGCGGTGTTAAAAACTTCTTTTCACCATATTGATAATGCATAGACAATTTAAACTCATCACCATCGCGATGAATTTGCTGGCTGCTTTGCATCGCACTCAGCATTTGCTCCAACTCCTGATCTGACATGCTTTTACCTGCTGCACGCATATAGTTATTCATCATGGTTTTAACCACTTGCTTATTAAAGCTTACATCGGTTTGTGCCTCTAATAAGCTTGGGAACATTTTTGCCAAACCTTCTAAGGTGGTCTGATGCCCTGGCATCACTTTGCCAACAACATCTGCCTGAATACTACCAGTACCTAATTTCAGCTGATTGTGCTTCGATTCAAACTTAAAACCATCATTAATGATTGCAATCATTGCCTGTCTTGCATCTTTTTCAAAGTTTTCTGCTTCTAAGCAGGAGTTGCTTTTTTTTTGAATAATATCAAAGAAGGTCTGCGTTTTCGTGCGTTGTAAGTCTTTAACATCCCAATTGAACTGCAAATCTTGCATTGCGGGTACATTGTCTAAACCCAATTCAGCAATTTTGAATTTGGATTGAATATCAACTGTACGTTCATGCAATTGCGTATCCATACGCCAACTTAGATTTTTCATTTGCCCTGAAGCGTGTGCTTCACGGTCTTGGCGCTGCATTTCAGCAATATTAAATTGGAAATAACCTGGCTCTAAAGCCTGAGCATTCAAGGCTTGATTGGTTTTAAAATGCATACCTTTCAATTGGGTATTTCCAAATTCATCACGTATGCTTAAGGCTGGCAAATCAAGACTCATATTTAAGATTTTATGCTGTCCCTGTACTTGTTTGGCCTGAAACTCAATTTGCATTGGCTCAATTTTAGTATGAAACGCACCCTCTTTTTTTTCTATAACAGGTGTTTTTAATTGTGTGGTCGATACCCCAAGCCAATTGACGTGAGTCGTCACCTTCAAAGGCTGTTTAAAAAATTCTGCGTATGCACCCGTTCCCTGCACTAAATCAAGTTGTGAATGAATGGTATAGCCTTTCCATGTACGCTGAATTTGATCGTCACCATTAAACACTAATTTTTCTTTGGCATTACATGGGTCAGGTACAAAGCTCGCATTCCATTTTGCAGAGCCTTGCAAAGCGCCCATTTTATAATCTGTATATTGCACATTCATATTCGGTGCAGGTTTTAAACTTTGCTGATAATGCGCATTTAGACTTTTATCGGCATACAAATTGCCCGCAGCGACAGCCCCCGCCAACACCACAAGCCCCATTCCACCCCATACTATTTTTGACATAGATTCTGCTCAGAATTTATCTATTCTTATTGAACAAAAATTATAATTAATTTAAACAAAAAAAAGATAATTATTTTGCAAATAAATCACTTAAATATAATATCCATCACAAAATAATTAAAATAGCTGTCATTTTTAACCAAAAATTTTACTTATGTGACCTAAATTGTCAGTTACAAAAAACCCAGCCGAAGCTGGGTTTTCTTAAAATAATTAACAGACGCAGCATTAGCTGAGTTTCATTTTCTCAAACACCAATTGCCCTGCTTCAGCTTTAATTAAAATCGTATCGCCTGCAACAAAATCACCTGCTAAGATTTTTTGCGCCAACGTATTTTCAACTTGTTGCTGAATTGCACGTTTCAATGGACGTGCACCATAAACAGGGTCAAAACCTGCATCAATCAATTGATCAAACGCAGAATCGTCTATCGACAAACTCAAATCGCGCTCGCTTAAACGTGCACGTAAGCGATCCAATTGAATATCGGCAATACCACGAATTTGTGCTTTTTCCAGTGAATGGAACACCACCAATTCATCAATACGGTTAATGAACTCGGGACGGAAATGTTGTGATACAGCAGCCATTACCACGGTGCGTACTTCCTCACGGCTTGGATGATCTCCCAATTCACGTACATCATGCGAACCAAGGTTAGAGGTCATCACAATCACGGTGTTTTTAAAGTCCACCACACGGCCTTGAGAGTCGGTTAAACGCCCATCATCCAACACTTGCAGCAAGATGTTAAACACATCAGGATGGGCTTTTTCCACCTCATCAAACAACACTACACTATATGGCTTACGACGGACTGCTTCGGTGAGTACCCCACCTTCCTCATAACCCACATAGCCTGGAGGTGCACCAACCAAACGGCTCACTGAGTGTTTTTCCATAAATTCAGACATATCAATCCGAATCATGGCATCATCGCTGTCAAACAAGAAGTTTGCCAAAGCTTTGGTCAGTTCTGTTTTACCTACCCCTGTCGGGCCAAGGAACAAGAACGAACCACTTGGGCGGTTAGGGTCAGACAGCCCTGCACGTGAACGACGTACTGCATTCGACACTGCTACCACAGCTTCTTCTTGCCCAACAACACGTTTATGCAAGAAGTCTTCCATGTTCAGCAGTTTTTCACGCTCACCCTGCAGCATTTTCGATACAGGAATACCCGTTGCAGCACTGACCACTTCTGCAATTTCATTGTCTGTCACTTTGTTACGCAATAATTTTGGCTCTTCTTTCTCTTCAACCAACTCATCTTGCGCCAATTGTTTTTCCAATTCAGGAATCACACCGTATTGCAAACGTGACATTTCAGCCAAGTCATTTTCACGCTGTGCTTTTTGCAATGCCATACGCGCCTGATCAAGTTGAGTCTGAATTTGCTTGGTGCCTTCAACTAAGGTCTTTTCAGCTTTCCAGACTTCTTCCAAATCATTGTATTCTTTCTGAACTTCAATAATTTGTTTTTCTAAATGCGCAACTTCGGCACGGCTACCAGCATCTTCATCTTTCTTCACTGCTTCAAGTTGCAGCTTTAGCTGAATCAAACGACGCTCTAATTTATCTAAAGCTTCAGGTTTAGAATCCAGCTCCATTTTAATTCGTGAAGCGGCCTCATCCACCAAGTCAATGGCTTTGTCAGGAAGCTGACGGTCTGTAATGTAACGATGCGACATTTTAGCGGCTGCAATAATCGCAGAGTCTAAAATTTTCACCCCGTGGTGCACTTCATAACGCTCTTTCAGACCACGTAAAATTGCAATGGTGTCTTCTACACTTGGCTCATCTACCAATACTTTTTGGAAACGACGTTCCAAAGCAGCATCTTTTTCAATATATTGACGATACTCATCTAAAGTCGTTGCACCTACACAGCGCAACTCACCGCGTGCCAATGCAGGTTTCAACATGTTGCCTGCATCCATTGCACCATCACCTTTACCCGCACCCACAAGCGTATGCAATTCATCAATAAATAAGATGACTTCGCCTTCTTGTTTGGCCAAGTCTTTCAGTACCGCTTTCAGGCGTTCTTCAAACTCACCACGATATTTCGCACCTGCCAATAACGAGCCTAAATCTAAAGATAAAACACGTTTGCCTTTTAAGCTTTCAGGCACTTCACCATTCACAATACGCTGTGCCAAACCTTCAACAATTGCCGTTTTACCTACACCCGGCTCACCAATAAGCACAGGGTTATTTTTGGTACGGCGTGACAACACCTGAACTGTACGGCGAATTTCATCATCACGGCCAATGACTGGGTCTAGCTTGCCCGCCAACGCACGTTCGGTTAAATCAATGGTGTATTTATTGAGTGAGTCACGTTGATCTTCGTGATTATTGCTCATGACTTTTTCATCCCCTCTAATTTTGTCAATCACGCTACGCAAACTGTTTGAAGTCACACCCACACTGTTAAGTAGTGTCTTGGTTGCGCCCACTTCAGCCAAACCAAGTATTACCCAATCGGTCGATAAAAACTCATCACCTGCTTTTTGGGCAAAGCTGTCTGCCAAATTCAGCGCTTTAACCGCTTCTGGGCTTAAATTAATATCACCTGTTGGATTGGCCAAAGTTGGTGCATCGGCAATCGCTTGCTGTAACTTGCTTTGCAAATCACGCAAATTTGCACCTGCTTGTTGTAATAAGCTGATATTGGACGCTTCTTCAAGCAAAGTCGCTAATAAATGAATACCCTCAATGGCGGTATGGTCTTTCCCCATCGCGAGAGACTGGGCATCAGATAGGGCTTGCTGTAAGCGGTTGGTAAACTTTTCAAAACGCATTCTTGTTATTCCTCACAACAAATTGTGTACTTGATGGATATATGGGAACGCTGATGTAAATTTCAATTAAATTTTTATATATTTTTCAAAATCTTAATTAAAATTAACAGATAGATTTTAGTAATAATATTGGACTGATTAGTGTAGATTTCAAGTTTAATCTGGTAATTTTTTATAATGTGGATTTAATCAATATACAGTTGTATATCAATAATTTAATAAGGAGGAAGTGGTGAAATATACAATTTGAAACATTTTGCAACAATGATTGGCATAAAATACCAATCATTGACTGACTATCTAGTCATAACTCATTCTTGTTCGATAACTTCAAAATCGTGGCTAATTTCTACACCACCATCTGACAGCATTTTACTTGCAGAACAGTACTTTTCTGCAGAAAGTTCAACAGCCTTGGCAACCTGCTTTTCCTTGACTGCCTTGCCTTTGACCACAAAATGTAAGTGAATTTTAGTAAAAACTGCAGGGATGCTATCGGCACGTTCAGCCTTCAACTGACATTCCACATGGGTCACTTCTTGGCGCGATTTCTTTAAAATAGTCACAATATCAAACGAAGCACACCCACCAAGTCCCATTAAGATCAGTTCCATAGGACGTGGTCCACGGTTTTCACCACCATATTCTGCAGATCCATCCATCACTACAGAATGACCACTTTCCGATTTGGCTTCAAAAGCAACGTTCTCTAACCATTGAACACTTGTTTGCATTGCAACTACCTAAAAAAAGCTATAAATTTACACGGGTATTTGTACACTAACATAACTTGAGTTGATAAGGAATTTCATCTCTACTGTGTGACAAGTTCAGACTAGGTCTTGTGCGATCTATTATTTATCCATTTTCGGAACCGTTAGCATGACTTCAAACTTTTCGCAGCTTAGCACCGATGCATTGTCCCCAGGGCAACTGCCGGACTCGGTGAAAGCATTATTAAAACGTGCGTACATCAACCGTTATCCAAAACGGACAACTATTGTTGATGCAGGGACTGAATCAAAATCATTATATTTGATTCTAAAAGGTTCAGTATCAATTATTCTTCGCGAAGATGACGATCGCGAAATTGTTGTGGCATATTTGAATCCAGGCGACTTTTTTGGGGAAATGGGTCTGTTTGAATCGAATCCACAACGTACTGCAGAGGTTCGTACTCGTGATGTCTGTGAAATCGCAGAAATTACTTATGAAAATTTCCACGAACTCAGCAAACAATATCCCGATTTAAGCTATGCTGTTTTTGCACAGCTGGTACGTCGTTTAAAAAATACCACACGTAAAGTAACTGACCTTGCCTTTATAGATGTGTCTGGCCGTATTGCACGTTGCTTGATTGATCTTTCTGCGCAGCCAGAAGCCATGATTTTGCCAAATGGTCGTCAAATTCGTATTACACGCCAAGAAATTGGTCGTATTGTCGGTTGTTCACGTGAAATGGTTGGTCGTGTACTGAAAACGCTTGAAGAGCAAGGCATGATTGAAACTGATGGTAAAGCCATTCTAATTTTTGATGCTTCTTTGGAGCAAAATGAAGCCACTGATGGCGACTTTGATGACGAATAAGCCATACTCATGCTAAGTAAAAAGCAAATCTTCGGATTTGCTTTTTTATTGCCTGCATAAAACTTATAGCCATTTTCAAATATAAAAATACAATTCTTACGACCATTACAAAGCATCAGCAATTTTAACTGCCACAAACGGTTCAAAATGGTTTAGCCTCTTATAACATCACTTCATAAATATAATCTTGAGCGAGAGGCAATATGCAATTTAAACCATTGGCAAAGACGGGTATTTTAGTTCCAGAAATCTGCTTGGGCACCATGACCTTTGGTGAGCAAAACACGCTATCAGATGCCTTCCAACAACTGGATTATGCCTTGGAACGTGGCTTGTATTTTTGGGATACCGCAGAGATGTACCCTGTTCCACCCAAAGTAGAAACCCAAGGAGCGACTGAAACCATGATTGGTCACTGGCTGCACCAACGTGGCGGACGTGACAAAATATTTCTAGCCTCAAAAATTGCAGGGCCATCACAAGGTGGTAGCCATATACGAGATGGCAAAACCCGCTTTAATGCGCAAGATATTCGCTCAGCCTTGGATGGCAATTTAAAACGCCTACAAACCGATTATATCGACTTATACCAGCTACACTGGCCACAACGCCCAACCAACTTTTTTGGCAAGCTTGGGTATGGCAACCCAGAAGCACAGAATACCCAAGAAGTCACCGACTTGGCCGAAACCTTAACTGCATTGCAGCAGGAAATTGAAAAAGGGCGAATTCGTTATATCGGTCTATCCAATGAAACTCCATGGGGCACCATGAAGTTTTTACACTTGGCAGAACAGCTTGGTTTAAGCAAATTCGTGAGTGTGCAAAACCCTTATAACCTGCTCAACCGTAGCTATGAAATTGGCATGTCTGAAATTGCCCATTATGAAGGTGTAGGACTGCTTGCCTACTCTCCTTTGGCTTTTGGTTATTTAACTGGTAAATTCCGCAACGGCGCACGTCCTGCCAGTGCACGCGTCACTTTATATTCACGTTTTAGCCGCTACAGCAACCCTGAAAGTGAATGGGCTACAGAGCAATATGCTCAACTTGCAGAGCAGCATGGCTTGAGCTTAACGCAAATGGCATTAGCCTTTATTAAGCAGCAATTTTTTGTGACCAGTACCATTATTGGAGCAACCACTATGGCACAACTTAAAGAAAATATTGATGCGTTTGATGTCAATTTATCTGAAGAAGTGCTACAGGGCATTGAAGCGATTCATCGTCAGCAACCAAATCCAGCACCCTAATTTCATTTTAAGCACTGCTTTAAAATGAAATTAGAAATTGAAGTAAATAAGTGAGCTGGCGTTTAAATTGAAAACATGAGTTCAGCTATAACGCACCATTTTTATATTGTTTAAAGTCAAAAATTTAAAAAAAGGATGCGCATTTCTATGCACATCCTTTCTTTGATTCATCTGTCTTACTGACTAATGTTATCTTAGCGGCGGTTTTGGTTATAAATTGCCTGAGCTGCAGGTAAGTTTTTACGCATCGCCTCAATACGCTGACTGTTCGATGGGTGCGTTGATAAGAACGATGCACCACCGCCACCTTCAAGTTTGTTCATTTTTTCCCAAAGGGTAATAGCAGCTTGCGGGTTATAACCTGCACGCGCCATAAGCATTAAGCCACCCTGATCGGCACGACCTTCCAAATTACGCGAATATGGCAAGCCAATCCCAATTTGCGTACCCAATTGTGCTGCTGCTGCACCCAATTGACCAACGTTATTACCCGCTGCACTTAAGCCAACATTCAACGCCAAGTTTGTTAAAGCTTGCGCACCAATTTTACTTTTAGCGTGTTCTTCTAGTGCGTGCACCATTTCGTGCCCCATAATTGCAGCAATTTCAGCATCGGTTAAATTCAGTTTATTCACAATACCTGTGTAGAACACTACTTTACCGCCTGGTGCGACAAAAGCATTGACTTGATCAGATTTGAGTACCGCCAATTGCCACTGGAAAAGCTGACCAGTTTGGTTCATTTGGTTGGCATGTGGAATCAAACGCTGAAACACAGTATTGATACGTTTATACGTGGTTGAACTCGTGTCTAACTGATTTTTATTGCGTGCATCTTGCACCATTTCGTTATAGCTTTTGGTTGCAGTTGCATTTAGGGTCGCAGTATCTGCACCCGCCATGTCTGCAACAGTGGTACACCCTGAAACTGTGATTGCGCCTGCGGCACATAAACTCAACATCAGTTTTTTGTTCATTATAATAATCTCCGCCTTACGAGCTATCTTCATATCAATCAATTATATGAAATCAATTCAAGGCTTTAAATCTATAATCGCTTCATAATCATATTATTTATGTAAACAACGCCCAAGCTGTGTACAGATTGTATGTCTAAGCGATCAATAACTGCCTTAGTAAAGAAATTGATAACACAACCAAAATACTAAACAGAAAACATTTAAACCCAAGTAAATTTTAGACACTACTTCTACTTTTTCTTCCATTTCTGGATTTTTGCGTTTGTAGAGTAGGTAAGCATTTTGAATCAGAATCAGTGGCACCAAAATACAGGCAAAAATAACGCTTAAACCAATGAAGGCTTGGTACATAATATTCGGATCATGCTTTTGCGATAAAATCAGCATCATGGCAATGGTCGGTGCTCCACCCATTGCAAATAACAGCGAATAAAAAATCGTACTGGTAATATTTTTATGCATCCTGCATAACCTTAATTAAATTTAATTTTCTAAAAGGCATTGTAACAAGCCACCCTGCGCTGCACAGTGCTTGTCACATGCAACTTTAGTCTTGAAAAAATAGCATATTCTGCATCATCTTCAATATTGAGATGAATGACTTGCTCAAGCTTGATAATAAAAAGCCCCATCATTTAGACAGGGCTAAGTACATCAAAAGATTACTTATGTTTTATGCCGCAGCACAAATACTTAAGCATCAAATGGATGACGTAATACAATCGTTTCTGCGCGGTCTGGGCCAGTAGAAATAATGTCGATTGGACACTCAATCAATTTCTCAAGACGCTTAATGTAGTTAATTGCATTTTCAGGCAATTGTTCCACACTCGTTGCACCCACAGTTGATTCAGACCAACCTGGCATTGTTTCATAAATTGGCTTTAAGTTTTCGTATGCAAGTGCGTCAGAAGAACCTACACAACCTGAATCGGTATTTTCATAACCCACACAGATTTTGATTTCTTCTAAGCCATCTAATACGTCTAACTTGGTTAAGCAGATACCAGAAAGTGAGTTTACATCCACTGAACGGCGTAGAATTTCTGCATCAAACCAACCACAACGGCGCTGACGACCTGTAGATGCACCAAATTCGTGACCCACAGTACCTAAGTGTTTACCAATCGCATCACCCACGTCATTTGCAGCGTCATATACCAACTCAGTTGGGAATGGGCCTGCACCTACACGTGTGGTATAAGCTTTGGTAATACCTAAAACGTAGTCTAAATGTAATGGACCTAAGCCTGAACCAGAGCTTACACCGCCCGCAGTTGTATTCGATGAAGTCACATACGGATAAGTACCATGGTCAACATCAAGTAATGAACCTTGCGCACCTTCAAACATAATATTGTCACCGTTTTTACGGTAATTATGAATTTCGGTCGTTACATCAACTACTAATGGTGCAATAACTTCACGCCATTGTTCACACAATGCCAATACTTCTTCTAACTGAACAGCTTCTACACCGTAGTATTCTGTTAATTGGAAGTTATGGTAGTCCAGTAATTCAGCCAATTGGGTACGTAACGCTTCGCCACCACGAACCAAGTCTGCAACACGGATTGCACGACGTGCAACTTTATCTTCATAAGCAGGGCCAATACCGCGACCTGTAGTACCAATTTTGGCATTACCACGTTTTTTCTCACGTGCTTGGTCAAGCGCAATGTGGTTTGGCAAAATAAGCGGACAGTTTGGTGAAATACGTAAACGCTCTTTCACTGGCACGCCTTCTTGTTCCAGAATACCCATCTCTTTAATCAGCGCTTCTGGAGAAAGTACAACACCATTACCAATTAAGCACAGTACGTTTTCACGTAAAATACCTGATGGAATGAGGTGTAATACAGTTTTCTTACCACCAACCACGAGAGTATGACCTGCGTTGTGTCCGCCTTGATAACGAACGACTGCAGCCGCCTGATCTGTGAGCAGGTCGACGATTTTACCTTTACCTTCGTCGCCCCATTGGGTACCAAGTACCACAACATTCTTGCCCATAATAGCCTCATTACATCATGCTGTTAAAATTGAAAACCAAGACCTGCGACATGAAACATGCCTTGGCGATTAAATTTTTTCGACAGTCCACTCACCATTTACAAGTACCAATTGGTGCGTTGCGTATGGAACTGAGTTTAAATCATCATTGCCCAACAATTGAATTACACTAAAGCCTTGCGCACGAGTTTGCTGAACCGCAGCAAGCAAATCTGCCTGAGTACCCTTAGGTGCAACCACAACGGCTGCTGATTCAAAACGGCCTGCGCTTAATACAAACAAGTCACATGAGAAACCTGTTGCAGGGCGTGCACGTCCAAAGTGTTGACCAATACCATCGTAACGGCCACCTTGAGCCAATGGCGCAGCACGATTTGGCGCATACACTGCGTACATTAAGCCAGTGTGATAGTGATATGAACGTAGCTCTACCACATCAATACCAATATGTAGATTTGGCCAGCGTGCCTGAATTTCAGCCTGTGTTGCTTTCACTGCATCAAAAGCCTGCTTAAACTCAGGATTTTCCAATACTGTAGCACTTAAATTGGCTTGTAAGGCATCTAAATCACTGGCAAAGCGACCTAGGGCATAGAAATCTGAACCAAAGTTTAAATCTTGAGTAAAGTCAGCCAGTTCTGGCAATGCTTTACGCTGATATAAATCTGACAATTGGCGTTCAGTCGCTTTGCTTAGCTCTGCCTGTTGAACCAAGCTGCGGAACAGACCCACATGACCTAAGTCCAAATGCACGCCATCGGCCAGACCCGCTTCCTGTAGTAGGCTGATCATCAAATCAACCATTTCTACATCGGCATCAATGCTGTCTGAACCAAATAATTCTGCACCCAATTGCAACGGCGCACGTGTGGTATTAAAACCTTGTGGTTTAGTATGTAAAACTGTACCTGCATAGCAGTAACGTGCAACGCCATCCACAGGATGTACATGCGCATCAATACGTGCCACTTGTGGCGTCATATCGGCACGCACACCCAGTAAACGACCTGAAAGTTGGTCGATGACTTTAAATGTGGCAAGGTCTAAATCTTGATTCGATTCTGAAAGAGAAGATAGAGATTCGATGTATTCAATGAATGGCGTGTACACCAACTGATAACCTCGAGATGCGAGGAAATCCAGTGACTTACGACGCAAGTTTTCAATGACTTGCGCTTGTTCTGGTAATACATCAGCTACACCATCAGGTAATAACCATGTCTCTGAAATGGGCATGTTGTAAACCTAAATTCTTGTTTGCGCGGAACGAATCCGCATAAAAAAATCGGGAGCACACCCGATTTCTCCTAGTTTAGCATGATACTTTTGCTCATGCACCTGACTTTTTCTGAAATATGCGGTAAAAAAAAGCTTGATTCAACACGATATTAAAATGCAATTCTTTAAAAGTCCTGATTCGCTTTAACTGCTTTGGCTAACAAATTGACCAACTCTGCATTCTGCATTTCTAACTGCGTGGTTTTTTGTACAGTTTTATCCAAAGCATCTTGCTGAACTTGCATTTTTTTAGCCAAGTCCTGCATAATTTCTAGCGTCTTTTTCAGGTTTTCTTCCAAATGCAACACTTTCTGTTCCAATTGTTGTTGGTGCTGCACATCGGAGTTGCTGTCTGCCTGATTTCTGAATTGCAACCAAATCAAAAAAATCACGGCTAGCGCCAACAAAAGAATAAATCCCCACAATAAAATAATCATCATCCCACTACTCTATTTTCAATCTTATAGGCTAAATTTGTTATATTCATCAATGAATTAACTTCGGATTTTCATCTAAACACCCATCACTATTACATGCTTTAGCGGCTTTGTATAGCAAACCGTACAAGCTAAAAATCACGCCGCTCGCTGACTAAAAGATTCACACAAGTCGAGTAAACGGTTGGCATAGCCCCATTCATTATCATACCACGCAAAAACTTTGGCCTGATGCCCTACCACCATAGTCTGGCTTAAATCGACAATTAATGAATAAGGCGAATGATTAAAATCACTCGACACTAAGGGCTCATCGGTCACTTGCATAATTTCTGCATAATCATGCGCGGCCGAAGCACACAGCACCTGATTTAATTTGTGCACCGTAATGGGTGACTGCGAAATAAAAGTCAAGTCAATTGCAGCGACGTTGATGGTCGGCACACGAATAGAATAGCCATCAATCCGATCTGCCATTTTAGGCATCACCTGTTTTAATGCACCCAAAGCAGATGAAGTGGTTGGAATAATATTTTGCCCTGATGCTCGGGCACGACGTAAATCACGGTGCGCCTGATCCAGCACAGTTTGATCTGCTGTGACTGCGTGAATTTCGGTCATTAAAGCCGTGTTAATGCCAAAAGCATCATCAATAATTTTAACCAATGGCACTAAAGCCTGCGTGGTACACGACACACTGGAAATAATTTGATCTGTGGGTTTGACTTCGTGATGATTGACACCATAGACAATCGCAGCATCGACAGTATCGAATGGGGCTGCACCAATAATGACACGTTTGGCGCCCGCAGTAATATGCTGGGTCGCAGCTTCACGTGAACGAAACAGACCTGTACATTCCAAAACCACATCGACATTCAGTAATTGCCACGGTAACTGTGCAGGTTGCGCCTGATTCAGCACCTGAACTTTGAGTTGTGCCAAGCCCGCAGAAATATTCAGAAAAACCTGTTCATCTTCAAGACTAATTTCGACCTGCCCTTTAAAACGACCGTGGGTACTGTCATATTTAAACAAGTGCACCAAAGTTTCGACATCGGCAATATCGTTAATGGCCACGATTTCAAAATGAAAGTCTTTGGGATTTTCAAACCAAGCCCGCAGCACATTGCGCCCGATTCTACCAAAGCCATTGATTGCCACTCGTTGCATGACTGATCCTTTCATAATGAAATCAAAATTTAAGCAGTGCTATGTTAATAGATTTTGCTCAACTACTGAAAAAAATCAGATCAATTCTGCGAATTTTCACGCAATTTGTTGTTTAATTCGGCAAATTAAAATATCAGCTTTGGTTTTCTACCGCACATCTACGTTTTCTTAACTTTTCTGCATTCCGCTTTATGGCAGTTCGGCATACTCCGTGACCCGCAGTAAGCACTTACTTTGAATGTAAATGTTCATCATCTTCTATTGCAAAGATTTATTCTGCGTAATCGCAACAAAGTTTGCGTCAGAATTGTCATCTATTCACACTAAAATGATTGGTGATAATGGCTTTTTCCGTTATAATTTGGCGTTTTTAAAATTTTAAGCCTGCATGACAGCAAAAGAATTATTTTTGTCAGACTGTCTTGCGTTTAGCCAAATCGGAAATTATGGAGTGACTTGGTTGTGAGTACTCGTTTTATGACATCAGCTGAAATTCGTGAAGCATTTTTGCGTTACTTTGAATCGCAAGGGCATACACGTGTCGCATCGAGTTCTCTAGTACCCGCCAACGACCCAACCTTGTTATTTACCAATGCGGGTATGAACCAGTTTAAAGACTGTTTCCTTGGGCTAGAAAAACGTGATTATGTACGTGCTGTCTCTTCTCAAAAATGTGTGCGCGCAGGCGGTAAACACAACGACTTAGACAACGTAGGCTATACCGCACGTCACCATACTTTCTTTGAAATGCTAGGTAACTTCTCGTTTGGTGATTACTTCAAACGTGATGCGATTAAATTTGCTTGGGAGTTTCTAACAGGCGAACAATGGTTGGCGCTACCGAAAGACCGTTTATATGCCACGGTTTATCATACCGATGATGAAGCGTTTGACATCTGGAACAAAGAAATTGGTTTAGATGCATCTCGTATTATCCGTATTGGCGACAACAAAGGCGGCCAATATGCTTCAGATAACTTCTGGGCAATGGGTGATACAGGTCCTTGCGGTCCTTGTTCTGAAATTTTCTATGATCATGGCGATCATATCTGGGGTGGCCTACCAGGTACGCCTGAAGAAGATGGCGACCGTTTCATTGAAATTTGGAACAACGTCTTCATGCAGTTCAACCGTACTGCAGATGGTGTACTGCACCCGCTTCCAGCACCTTCTGTAGATACAGGTATGGGCTTAGAGCGTATTTCTGCAGTATTACAACATGTGAATTCAAACTACGAAATTGATCTGTTCCAGCACTTACTCAAAAATGCAGCAGAAATTATTGGTTTAGACACGACTGAGCTTGAGGCAACTGCACAGCAAACTGGTAAACCTGTAGACTACCCTGCTTCACTTAAAGTAGTAGCTGACCACGCCCGCTCTTGCTGCTTCCTAATTGCCGATGGTGTAAACCCTTCTAACGAAGGTCGTGGTTATGTTTTACGTCGTATTATTCGTCGTGCAGTACGTCATGGCAACAAACTTGGCGCAACAGGTTCATTCTTCCATAAAATGTTGAAGCCACTCATTGAAGTAATGGGTGATGCCTATCCTGAACTTGCAGCACAACAAGCACGCATTGAAGCGCAACTTTTGAAAGAAGAAGAGCAATTTGCCAAAACACTTGAGCAAGGTTTGAAATTGCTTGAAGGTGAATTAGCGCAACTGAAAGGCTCTGTAATTCCAGGTGAAGTCGTATTTAAACTGTATGACACTTACGGCTTCCCGACTGACTTAACAGCAGACATCGCACGTGAACGTGAATTGACCATTGACGAAGCGGGTTTTGAAGTTGAAATGGCAGCACAACGCCAACGTGCACGTGACGCAGGTAAATTTGCCGTTGACTACAACTCAATTGTGAAAGTTGAAGGTGACACTCAATTTGATGGTTACGATGCTACTGCAGGTGAAGGTCAAATCATCGCAATCTATAAAGATGGTGAGCAAGTTGATGAAGTCGTTGAAGGCGATGAAGCCTTAATCGTACTGAATCAAACGCCTTTCTATGCAGAAAGCGGTGGTCAAATTGGCGATACAGGACTCTTCAAAAACGAAACAGGTATTTTTGAAGTTCAAGACACCAAAAAATCTGGCGGTGCATTTGTCCATCAAGGTATTGTGACGATGGGCAGCCTAAAAGCTGCGCAAACGGTCGAAGCCATTGTAAAAGCAGATATCCGCGAAGCAACTGCACGCAATCACTCTGCAACACACCTGTTACATGCTGCCCTACGTCAAGTTTTAGGTGCGCACGTACAACAAAAAGGTTCATTGGTTGCCTCTGACATTTTACGTTTTGACTTTGCCAATGACCAACCTGTGTCATTTGAGCAATTGCATGAAATTGAGCGCTTGGTCAATGCAGAAGTGATTGCCAACACTGCCGTGTCTACGGAACTATTAGACATCGAAGCAGCAAAAGCCAAAGGTGCGATGATGCTATTTGGCGAAAAGTATGGTGATGAAGTTCGCGTACTTTCTATGGGTTCTATAATCGAAGATAAAAACTTCTCGATTGAACTGTGTGGTGGTATTCACGTAAAACGTACGGGCGATATTGGCTTATTCAAAATCGTCTCTGAAGGTGGTGTTGCAGCTGGCGTGCGTCGTATTGAAGCGATTACAGGCAGCAAAGCCGTTGAAGCCGTTCAAAAAGCTGAACGTGACATCAGCAGCATCAATGCATTATTAAAAGCGCAAAAAGACCAGACTTTAGAAAAAGTCACCAGTTTGGTCGACACTGCCTCTAGCCTTCAAAAACAAATTGAACAGCTCAATCAAAAATTGGCAAACTTCCAAGCAACAGAACTTCTAAGCCAAGTTCAAGAGATTGCGGGTCGTCAAACGCTGATTACAACGGCTCAAGGTATGGACGCAAAATCACTGCGTAACTTACACGACGGTGTAAAATCTAAACTCGACAATGCAGTGATTGTACTTGCAGGTGTAGAAGACGATAAAGTCAGCTTAATCGCTTCTGTTGCAAAAGACTTTACTGCTACGATTAAAGCAGGTGACATCATTAAACACTTGGCTACAGAGCTAGGTGGTAAAGGTGGTGGTAAACCTGATTTGGCACAAGGTGGCGCGCCACTTAACGAGAAGTTTGCAACAGTAATGGCAGATTTAACTGCTTGGCTTGCGGCAAAATAACTTCACTTTTTGTGTAACTGACCCTGAACCGGTAATTCAGGGTCATGGCTTATATGGAACAACTATGGCACTAATCGTTCAAAAATATGGCGGTACTTCAATGGGTACCCCCGAGCGCATTTTAAATGTTGCTCGTCGTGTGAAGCGCTGGCATGATCATGGCCACCAAGTAGTGGTTGTGGTTTCTGCCATGAGTGGCGAAACCAATCGCCTACTCGCTCTCGCGAAAGCCATTACCGAAACCCCTGACCCGCGTGAACTAGACCAAATGGTGTCTACAGGCGAACAGGTAACGATTTCAATGTTAGCGATGGCGCTGAACTCTATTGGCGTTGCAGCAAAATCACTAACAGGTCGCCAAGTTGGTATTCAAACTGACAGCGCTTTTACCAAAGCACGTATTGAATCAATCAATACCGATGTATTGACTGAAAACCTAGATGCAGGTCGTGTGATTGTAGTTGCTGGTTTCCAAGGCTTCGATGCTGAAGGCAATACCACAACTTTAGGTCGCGGTGGTTCAGACACTTCTGGCGTTGCATTGGCTGCTGCGTTAAAAGCAGATGAATGTCAAATTTACACAGATGTAGATGGCGTATATACCACTGACCCACGCGTTGCACCAAAAGCTAAAAAAGTAGATCGTATTTCTTTTGAAGAAATGCTAGAAATGGCGTCATTAGGCTCTAAAGTATTACAAATTCGTGCGGTTGAATTTGCAGGTAAATACCAAGTCCCTTTACGTGTATTATCAAGTTTTGATAATGACGATGATGGCGCATTCGACGAAGACTTTAAACAAAATGTCGGCACACTCATTACTACTGAATTGGAAGACAACATGGAACAACCTATCATCTCAGGTATCGCGTTTAACCGTGACGAAGCAAAATTAACTATTTTAGGTGTGCCTGATGAGCCAGGTATTGCATCTAAAATCTTGTCACCTATTGGCGCTGCCAATGTTGAAGTTGACATGATCATCCAAAACGTAGAAGAAGATGGTACAACTGACTTTACTTTTACCGTAAACCGTGGCGAACTTGCCAAAGCAAAATCAATTCTTGAAGCAACTGCCAAAGAAATTGGTGCGCGTGAAGTCGCTACACGAGGCGACATCGTAAAAGTATCTATCGTAGGTGTAGGTATGCGTTCACACGCAGGTGTTGCAAGCAAAATGTTTACTGCACTTGCAGATGAAGGCATCAACATTCTCATGATTTCTACTTCTGAAATTAAAATTTCAGTCATTATTGAAGAAAACTATTTAGAGCTTGCAGTACGTACTTTACACACTGTATTTGGTCTAGATCGTGAAAGTGGCGAGTCTAGCGCACGCGCTTAATACACCCTGTCAGAAAATGTAATTGTCTGACAAATTTTGCGAAAAAGTACAAAAAAATAGAGCCACTATAGTTTTTTTTATAGTGGCTCTGTTATATTGAGCAACATGCTTTTATAAATTTTGGCAGATGTGTATCTTATAAAATGAATAATGGTACATTCTGATAAAATTTAATTGTTTTTTATGTGGTTGTGACTTTTAATTTGCTTTAAAAAATCAATGCAGGTTTAGCATTTTGCAAGGAGATAAACATGCTGATTCTGACCCGACGTGTCGGAGAAACATTAATGATTGGGGACCAAGTCAGCGTGACTGTACTTGGTGTGAAAGGTAACCAAGTTCGTATTGGTGTAAATGCCCCGAAAGAAGTATCGGTTCATCGTGAAGAAATTTATCAACGTATTCAACACGAACGTGCCATGCATGAGCACTTACAGCACCTTGATCAAGATTATCAACCTTCATTTGAAGAAGATAACTACTCACAAAATGACTTTAATCGTTAAGCGATTAAATGTGATTGAATATAAAGCGGCCATTGAGCCGCTTTAAATTTTTCTACTGTATGCTTTTCAAAGTGACACGTTTTTTAATGTAATCTCCAGCATTTTTGCATGAAACTTACTGTGAGTTTTCCATTAATTCCAGCGCTTTACGCACTGGAGCAAAACTACGTCGATGCGCAGCGATCACACCGTGCTGAGCAATTGCTTCAAAGTGAGCTTTGGTTGGGTAGCCCTTATGCTTAGCAAAACCAAATTGCGGAAACTCTTGATCAAGCAGTACCATTTCACGGTCACGCGCCACTTTGGCTAAAATGCTGGCTGCAGAAATTTCTGGATGCAAAGCATCACCCCCTACAACAGCATCACAAGACATACTTAAACCCTGCGGAATTTTATTGCCATCCACTAATACATGCACTGGTTGAATGGAGAGAGCCTCTACCGCACGACGCATCGCCAACAAAGATGCTTGTAAAATATTGTATTCATCAATTTCGGCAGCAGAAGCGTCTGCAATCGCCCAAGCCAGTGCTTTTTCCTGAATTTCAAAAAACAACTTTTCACGTTTCTTTTCAGTTAGTTTTTTAGAATCGTTTAAGCCCTCAATTGGGTTATTCGGATCTAAAATGACAGCAGCAGCAACCACGGAACCTACTAAAGGTCCACGCCCTGCTTCATCTACACCTGCAATTTTCATGTCTATGTTCCAGAAAAATAGGCTGAATATTCAGCCTATTTTGGCACAATAATGTGCCTATATTGAGTTTTGAGTGAGTGAGCTTATCTAACCGCTTCTGCTACACAGGCATTAATGGTTCTAGACACTGCGTTGCTCACAATTGTGGCACGTGCAGCAGGATCAATCGCAGCAGTTGCCAAATCAACTGCAGTCACGTTTTGTGGTGCTTTTTCACTCACACAGCCACAAATTTCAGCTTGAATATTTTGCTTCTGAGTTGATGTCATGACACGTGTTGCAGTATGCCATGCAGGAATGTTGTTTAGCTCAGTGACACATTTCGCATTAATTGCAATTTTAATTGCAGCCATGCCTAGTTGTTGTGTCGCTGTTGGTGCAGGTGTGGTTGTACCCGTGGTTGTGGTACATGCAGATAAAACCAATGCGATAGGTGCCAATACAGCAAGTAATTTTTTCATAAAGGTTTTTCCCATATTAAGGATCATTTGATCTGATGATCATTACAATGCCGCTATTGTGCCTAAACTTCAGCAGTGAAGGAATAGTGATTTGTTATTTCCATCACTATTTTTTGGCCTCATTTCAGCAGCGTTGCAGATTTTCAACACTCCGTTGCACACAGGTGCTTTTTTGCCTATAACGCATTGTTTAGCATGCAAACATCAATTTTGCTCTGAAACATAGCATGAAACAGACGAATCAGTACTACACCCGTACCGCACAAGTTTTACATTGGCTGATGGCAGTTATATTTATTACCGCATGGGCAGTCGGCTTTTTTAGCGGTAATTTTTTAAGTTATGAGTCAGATGGTAGCTTTAAAGGCGATGTAATTACCTTACATAAGAATATTGCCACACCTATTATCTTTTTATTGGTAATTCGACTATTTTGGCGTTATACCCACCCTGCGCCACAACTGCCAGACAGCATGTCACCATTTATGAAAACTTTGGCACACTTAGGGCACTTGGGTTTGTATTTCATGCTGATTGCCATTCCAATTACAGGCTATTTATTTAGCTGGAGCGTGGGGAAACCCGTACCTATACTGTATTTATTTGAAATTCCAGCTTTGTTGGATAAAAACCCTGAGCTGTTGGCCATTGTAAAACCTGTACATACTTATTTGTCTTGGTTTGCGGGTGCAATGGTGGTCGGTCATGTGCTTGCCGCACTGAAACATCATTTTATTGATAAAGATGACGTACTTCGCAGTATGACTCAACAAGGCAAGTCATCTAACTAAAACTTTAATTTAAAACAATACAAAACTCTCTCCCACAAAAAAAAGCAGCTTCTATCAAGCTGCTTTTTTTTGTAATCTAGCATCGTGTGCATTGCATTAAGTTCAAGCCAATGCCTGAATTTGATCTATCCATTTCTGTTTTTCTTCAGCCGAAATAAACGAGGCTTCAAAAGAGTTGATTGCCAATTGTTTCAGTTCATCATTGCTTAAATCTAAAGCTTGGCTAATTGCAATAAAGTTATCATTCATATAACCACCAAAATAAGATGGATCATCAGAATTAACTGTGACTTTCACCCCTTGTTGCAATAAGCGACGAATATTGTGCTGGGCCATATCATTAACCACACACAGCTTTAAATTACTCAGCGGACATACCGTGAGTGGCATCTTTTCTGCAATTAAACGCTGCAATAACACTGGGTCTTCTTCTGAACGTACGCCATGATCAATACGATTTACTTTAAGCAAATCCAATGCTTCCCAAACATATTCTGCTGGGCCTTCTTCACCTGCATGCGCCACCACTAAAAAACCTGCTTCACGTGCTTTGGCAAAGACACGTTCAAACTTTGCAGGCGGATGCCCCATTTCACTCGAATCCAAGCCCACAGCAATAATCTGATCTTTATAAGGTAATGCCTGCTCTAAAGTTTCAAAGGCCGCCTCTTCACTCAAATGGCGTAAAAAACACATAATCAAATGTGAGCTGATGCCTAATTTTGTCTGTGCATCATCGCAAGCACGTTGTAAACCATTGATGACCGTTGCAAATGGCACACCGCGCTCGGTATGGGTTTGCGGGTCAAAAAACATTTCAGTATGAACCACACGATCTGCAGCACATTTTTCAAAGTAGGCCCACGCCAAATCATAAAAGTCTTGTTCATGCACCAATACTTGTGCGCCTGCATAATAAATATCTAAAAAAGACTGCAAATTATGAAAGTTATAGGCTTGTTTAACTTCTTCTACCGACTGATAAGGAATTTCAATTTGGTTGCGCTGCGCGATGGCAAACATCAGTTCAGGTTCAAAAGTACCTTCAATATGCACATGCAATTCTGCTTTAGGCAATGCACGAATTAACTCTAATGGGTTCATGTTTCATCCTGTTTTGCTATTTTATGGGAGAATTTAAGAAAGAAAAAAGGGTGTAAACTGAGTTTACACCCTTTTGCTGTTTGAGAATATTAACCGCCAAACATGGCAAATTTTAAGGCCCACAATGCTGCAATAATCCATACCATATACGGCACAGACTTCGCTTTGCCTGTAAGTAATTTAATTAACGCATAGCTAATAAAACCCATCGCAATGCCATCGGCAATTGAATAGGTAAACGGCATAAATACCACGGTTAAGAATGCAGGAACTGCTTCAGTGATGTCGTCCCAGTCAATATGCACAATGCCTTGAATCATCAACACACCGACAAATAACAACGCAGGTGCTGTGGCAAAACCAGGCACAGATTGTGCAAGTGGAGCCAAGAACAAGCAGGCAATAAATAATAGACCAACAATAACTGCCGTTAAACCAGTACGACCACCCGCAGCAACCCCTGCAGAAGACTCAATATAAGGTGTGGTGGATGAAGTACCTAATGCTGCCCCCGCTACAATTGCAGATGAGTCAGCAAACAAGGCTTTTTTCAAACGAGGAAGTTTGCCATCTTTTAACAAACCTGCACGGTGTGAAACCCCAACCAACGTGCCTGTAGAGTCGAATAAATCAACCAAGAAAAAGACAAAAATCACACCAATTAAGCTAGCCGTAAACAGACCTTCAAAATCCATTTGCATAAATGTTGGTGCAATAGATGGAATTTCACCTACAACGCCTTTGAATTCACTCAGGCCTAATGCAGTTGAAATGGCCGTAAGGACTAAAATGCTAATGATAATCGCACCGCGAACTTTAAAGTGATGCATCACCACCACCATTAAAAAGCCAAACAATGCCAGTAAAACTGAAGGTTGTTTTAAATCCCCCAAACCAACCAAGGTTGCAGGATTATCAACAATAACACCTGCATTTTTGAGTGCGATTAAGGCAAGGAATAAGCCAATTCCACCACCAATAGCCAGTTTTAATGACATCGGGATAGCATTGACAATCGCTTCACGGATTTTAAACATGCTGATGGCAATGAAAATAATCCCTGAAACAAAGACTGCAGCCAATGCCGTTTGCCATGGTACACCCATGCCCAAACATACGGAATAAGTAAAATAAGCGTTTAAGCCCATGCCCGGTGCAAGCGCAATTGGATAATTGGCAATAATCCCCATGACCAAACAGCCAATTGCAGCGGCTAAACAGGTTGCGACAAAGACCGCGCCATGATCCATCCCTGTTTCAGATAAAATCATCGGATTGACAATAATGATGTAACACATGGTTAAGAATGTGGTTACACCCGCCAAAAGCTCGGTGCGGAATGTGGTCTTGTTTTCGCTAAGTTTAAACAAGCGCTCAAGCATTCCTGCCGAAGATGGATTAGGAGTCGTCATGACCTAGCCCCTGTAATTGAACTGAATAGCAACATGCACAAACCTTAAGTCATTACTCAAACTTGGTTTGTGTTGCAATAATAATAGTGCCGCATAAAAAGTACGCAGTAAAAATAAACTTAATTCACAATCAAGTATTTGATTTCAACAAGATGCAATTTTCAAGATTGTAAATAAAAAAGCCGCATAACATTTATGCAGCCTTATTCATTTTTACTTCATTCAATCAGACACCCAACTACACTTAATGTGTCTTGATTGAGTTTTTGGATTGGCAAATTATACCATAGAGATTTTTTTTAATTTCCAGTTTTTTGAATTAAAGTTAAATTTTTACGATGAAATGACAGCCACAATCCTTTGATAAATGGAGTAATTCACTCGGTATGGCTTAAGTCGATAAATTTTAATCAGTTTCTTGTTTGGTTGGCACTTCAGATCTAACCGCTTTTTTGAGCGATAAATTTGCCGATTCATTCAAAACCTGATTGAGTTCGGTTTGTTTGCGCTTTGCTTCTTCGTGATAGACCAAGTAACCCAACACGACCACCAACACCACCAGCACAGGAATAAGGATGTGTTTCATGCCATTTACTTTTGGTGAACAATTTTAATACATATTAGCAAAAATTATGTGAGGTGTAATTTTTATTTATGAGATGGCTTTGTTGCACAAACCTATCTGTAAAGGCTTTTTCAGCGATATAATTTTCAAATGAAGAAGCCTACACACAAAA
>NZ_JAAZQW010000021.1:0-41688 GCF_012371415.1 Acinetobacter sp. A3 | reverse complement strand
CCTATCGTCTAGAGGCCTAGGACATCGCCCTTTCACGGCGGTAACCGGGGTTCGAATCCCCGTAGGGACGCCATATTTGAAATGATACATTTCAACAAAAAGCCCAAGCACAATGACTTGGGCTTTTTGCTATTTCGGCACTCAGAAACCTTTGAGCAGTAAAGTGAAAGACTCAAAGTCAATAATCCACACTTTGAGCCTATCCACAATACATAACAGCAAGACTATTAAGCCGATTTACGCGAATTCACCTGCCCTTTAATCACCGCTGTCAAATTTCCTTTTAAATATTTAAAAAAGACTTTTAACGGAGAGAGTTTTGGATTTGGACGCTTGCCCTGAGCAATTGCCTTAAACTGGGCGGCATACCAAATAATTTCCATAATTGCCATTTTATCAATCATCGGAATGCCTGTTTTAATTTTATCAACGCCATAACGTACGTCTTGCCCTACCAGCAAGCGGTTGGCTAAATCCGTTTCTACAGCAAATGGGCGAGCAATACCAATAAAATCACATGCACCACTGTCTAACGCAGCATTCATAGCTTCGACCGTTCTAAAACCACCCGTCACCATTAAATGACATTTCACCTGGCTGCGGATCAATTCTGCAAAAGATAAGAAGTAGGCTTCACGTGCAATCGTACTAGGCTTGCGCTTATCTGCTTTAGAACCTGCCATGGCTGGGGCTTCATACGTTCCCCCTGAAATTTCAATCAGGTCAATTCCTGCTTCATCCATGGCTTCAAAAACCGTGATCACTTCTTCTTCCGTGATGCCGCCGCGCTGAAAGTCTGCAGAATTCAATTTGACTGATACAATAAAATTATCCGATGTTGCAGCACGCACCGCCTGATAAATTTCCATCAAAAAGCGCATTCGATTTTCTATACTGCCACCCCATTGGTCTTGGCGTTTATTGGTAAGTGGCGATAAAAATTGGCTAATCAAATAACCATGTGCACCGTGTAATTGAATACCCTCAAAACCCGCTTGCTCACAAATTTGTGCGGCTTTGGCAAAACGCTGAATAATATCTAAAATTTCATCATCACGTAGTTCACGTGGAGTACCAAAACTTAAAGCCAAATTAGGGCTAAATGGCACAGCCGAAGGTGCAACGGTTTCTTTGTTCAAACCCTTCGGGCACTGACGACCAGGATGTGACAACTGTACTAGCTGTACCATGTCATAACGCTTTCCTATGTCTGCCCATTGTTTGAGCTGGTCTAAATCTCGGGCCGATTCAATACCCACCACGCCTGGTTCATTTTTAGCGCGTAAATCGACCATGACATTGCCTGTAATTGCGCAACCCAAGCCACCTTTTGCCCATGCTTCATATAAACCTAAATGCAGTGTATTCGGTTGTCCTGCGGTATTGGCTAGCGCCTCACTCATTGCACCTTTAATAATGCGGTTTTTAAACGTGGTATTACGAATTTGTATTGTTTCGGCAAGATGGCTCATACCCTGTTCCGTTTTGTACTTTTTGAACTTTTACTCTAAAGATTTTTCAGAACAGGTCAATGCCATTTTGACAAATCTTATTGTCAAAATGGTTAAATCATTCAGGGCTGTTAGACTTATTTATACACCCTCTTTCAAACCATAATCCATTATCCACTCACCCAAACCTTCTTCAGCTGAAGAAAAGTTTTCAAATAATTTACACATCACAAATGATGCTTTTGGATTAATCAAAAATTGCTATAGGAATGGATGACTCCAACAAGTTCTAATACTCACTAGCTGCAATCAACTGGCGGGTATATTCTGTTTGAGGATGACTAAACAGCTGTTCGGTGTTCTGAAACTCCATCACTTTGGCTTGATGCAGCACCAAGACTTTTTGGCACAGCGCTTTCACCACTTGCAAATCATGGCTAATAAATAAATAACTCATTTGCTCCTGCTGCTGTAAACGGCGCAACAACTGCACCACCGCACGTTGTGTCGTACGGTCTAAAGCAGATGTTGGCTCATCCATAATCAGCAATTTAGGGCAAAGTACCAAAGCGCGCGCCAATGCAATTCGCTGACGTTGCCCACCCGAGAGTTCATGCGGATAGCGCTGTTTAAAACTCACGGGTAATTCTACTTTGCTTAAAGCTTCATCTATGCGCTGGCTGATCTCCTGTTTAGACAAGTGCTGTAAAGCCAAACCTTCACCAATAGTTTGTTCCACATTTAAACGCGGGTTTAAACTGCTGAATGGGTCTTGAAACACGATTTGAAAATGCTGACGTAAAGGACGCAATTGCCGCTCATTTAACGCATTTAAATCTTGCCCAAGCAGCTCAATTTTGCCTTCACTTTCAATTAAACGGGCAATTGCAAGTGCTAGTGAACTTTTACCCGAACCACTCTCCCCCACAATTCCAACCGATTGTCCCTGTGCTAGTGCTAAAGCCAAAGGTTCAACTGCAACTACATAATCTTTAACCCGATTCAATAAGCCCTGTTTAATTGGAAACTTCACCCCAACCTGATCCAATGCTAATACGGTAGACAATTCTTCAACCTGTAAGGCTTCGCCAAAATCGTGATTCAATAAATTTTGCGTATAAGCTTGCTTAGGCTGACTAAAAATTTCTGTAACACTGCCCTGTTCTTCAACCCGTCCACGATTCATCACAATCACTTGATCAGCATAATGTTTAACCAAATTCAAATCATGGCTAATCAAAATCATTGCCATGTTACGGCGTGCTTGCAAGCTTTTTAATAAATCCAAAATCTGCGCCTGTAAAGTCACATCCAAAGCGGTCGTAGGTTCATCGGCAATTAGAATGTCAGGATCAAGCGCCAAAGCCATAGCAATCATCACTCGCTGCCGCTGCCCACCAGACAATTCATGCGGATAGCGCTTTAACTTCTCCTCTGGCTGCGGAATGCCGACATCCTCAAGTAATTCCAATACTCGCGCACGTGCTTTTTCCTTGCTCCAACCACGCAACCATAAACTTTCACCTATAATCTTTTCTACCCGATGCAACGGATTTAAAGCAGTCATCGGTTCCTGAAAAATCATGGCAATACTTTGACCACGAACTTGTCGCAGTTGTTGTGGCTTGAGACGCAGTAAATCCTGTTCTGCAAATATAGCTTGGCCTTGTACCTGTAAATGTGGCGGCAGCAAGCCCAGTAAGGCCAAACTACTAATGGATTTTCCAGAGCCACTTTCACCCACTAAAGCGATGGTTTCACCAGCATGCAATTCAAAATTTAAATCATGCAGTAACACCTGTTGCTGATGCTGAATATTCAGCTGACTGACTTTGAGCAACACTGAATTTGAAAGTTCAGCCAACTGATTAACGTCTTGGGTCGAATGCATCACGTGTTGCCTCCCCAATATAAATTAATAAGGATAGAACGATGGCTAAAGTAAAAAAGCCTGACAATGCCAACCACGGTGCATTTAAATTATTTTTACCTTGTAATAACAGCTCGCCCAAAGATGCCGCATCGGGCGGTAAGCCATAACCTAAAAAGTCGAGTGCGGTTAAAGCAGTGATATTGGCTGTGAGCATAAACGGCAACTGCGATAAACTCGAACTCATGGCATTGGGTAAAATATGCCGAAACATAATGGTACGATCGGTAACCCCCAAACTCCGCGCTGCACGCACATAATCAAAATTTCGAGCACGTAAAAATTCTGCACGCACCAAGCCAACCAAACTGGTCCAACCAAACAGCAGCATAATCACAAATAACCAATACACACTTGGAGTAAACATACTGACCAAAATCATCACCATGAACAGCATTGGCAGACCGCCCCAAACCTCTAAAACACGCTGCCCAATCAGATCAATCCAGCCACCATAGTAGCCCTGAATCGCCCCAACCATAATGCCCAAAACTGCCGATGCAAAAGTCAGTGCAAACCCAAACAGCAGTGACACCCTTAAACCATACAGAATACGTGCCAAAACATCACGACCTTGATCATCTGTGCCTAGCCAGTTTTGTGCGGTTGGTGGCGAAGGGACAGGTACAGCCAAATCCAAATTCGGGGTTTGGTAAGAAAACTCAATCAACGGCCAAAGCGCCCAACCTTTATTAGTAATTAACTGTTGCACCACGGGGTCTTTATAATCCGCTTCGGTTTCAAACACACCACCAAAAGTCGTTTCAGGATAGGCCTTAAACACAGGCATATATAAAGACTGCTCGTATTTGACCAATAACGGCTTATCGTTGGCGATTAACTCTGCGGCCAAGGACAATACAAAAATGACAATAAAGACGATAAAACAGCCAAAACCCAGTTTATTTTGCTTAAAACGTTGCAAACGTGCGCGCGTAATTGGTGACATTATTTTGTCCCCCGCGATTCAAAGTTAATTCGAGGGTCAATCACCTGATACAGCACATCACTGATTAATCTTAAAATTAAACCCAAAAGGGTAAAAATAAACAAGGTACCAAAAATAACAGGATAATCACGCTGCACAATTGCTTCAAAGCCAAGCAAACCTAATCCATCCAAATTAAAAATAATTTCGATAAACAGATTGCCCACAAAGAAAATCCCCACCAAAGCTTCAGGTAAGCCTGCAATCACAATTAGCATAGCATTACGAAACACATGCCCATACAACACACGTGACTCGGTTAAGCCTTTGGAGCGAGCTGCCAGTACATATTGTTTATTTAACTCTTCCATAAAAGAGTATTTGGTCAGATACGTCAGCCCTGCAAACCCACCGATCACCATTGCCAGTAAGGGCAAGGTCATGTGCCAGAAATAATCGGTAATTTTGCCCCACAAACTCAGCTGAGCAAAATTTTCAGAAACCAAGCCTTGTAATGGGAACCACTGGAAATACGAACCACCTGCAAAAAATACAATCAGCAAAATCGCAAATGCAAACGCAGGAATGGCGTAGCCAATTGCCAACAAAATTGAAGTGGCTTTATCAAATAGCAAACCATGCTGACGGGCTTTTGTAATCCCAAGTGGAATAGAAATCAGATAGATCAGCAAAGTACTCCAAAGCCCTAAAGATAAAGATACAGGTAACTTTTCCAACAGTAATTGAGTCACAGGTTTATCTTTAAAAAAGCTAGTACCGAAATCGAGTTGCACATAACTGGTCAGCATTTGCCAAAAGCGCTCGTGGGCAGGCTTGTCAAACCCATATTGCGCTTCAATTTTTGCCACCATTTCATCACTTAGACCTTTGGCACCCTGATAATTACTGCTATTGCTTACCACAGTTTCGCCACCACTCATGCCCATGCCCTGAAAAGCTTCAGCCTGCTGAATGGCTTGCTCGACTGGCCCACCTGGTGCAATTTGAATCACCACAAAGTTAATCAATAAAATGAAAAACAGGGTGGGAATAATCAGCAGCAATCTTTTTAGTATATATGTGCCCATGTGCTCACCTTTTGGCAATGTGCTGGTTCATCGCAAACACTGTCATGCTTGAATTTTAAAAATCGTTATTGTTGACGCAAATAATGTGCAACTTTCTTGGCTTGAGTTGCATCGCTCCACCAGTAATCAATCCCTGCAGATAATTTAGGTTTAATGGCAGGCTGACGATACATATTCCAGTAGGCATACCAGTTTTCACCTTTGCCGTAGGTTGGAATTTGATAATAACCTGCCCGCAATAAACGATCTAAAACCTTGGTACGTACAATTAACTGTTCACGGTTGGGTGCACGGATCAACTGTTGTACCACTTCATCAATCACTGGGTTTTTAATCCCTGCATAATTATAATTTCCTGGCTGATCTGCGGCAGCGCTACTCCATAGCTGTGCCTGTTCATTGCCAGGACTTAAAGATTGCGGCATGACGCTAGTGGTCATATCAAAGTCGGCACGGCGCATCCGTTCAATATATTGCGGCACATCCACATGCCGAATGGTCACAACCACACCTAGGCGTTTCATATTGCGCACAAAGGGCATTAAAGTCCGTTGTAAGCCATCTTGATGAATCAGAAATTCTATTTGGATAGGTTTGCCTTTGGCATCTACCAATTTGCCATGCTGAAAACGATAACCTGCTTTCAAAAGTAGCTCACGTGCTTTAAGCAATCCACTGCGGTTAAATCCGCTGGCATCGGTCACAGGAAACTGCCAGTTTTGCAATACACCTTGTCGTTGGACTGGATGTAGTTTGGCTAAATAGGGTTTTAAAATGGCCAATTCTTCGGCTGATGGTGTGCCTTTAGCCTCTAGCTCGCTATTAGAAAAATAGCTTTGCAAACGGCGATATTGCCCATAAAACAGAGCTTTGTTTTGCCATTCAAAATCGTAAGCATAGGTCAAGGCTTGCCGAAAACGAATATCCTGAAATGCATGTCTGCGGGTATTGAATACAAAACTTTGAGTTGGAATTGGGTTCTGGTGCTGAAATTTATGCTTAACCACCATGCCCGCATTCACGGCAGGGAAACGATATTCCGTCACCCATTTACGTGCCGTATATTCTTCATGCAGCGTATATTGCCCCGACTTAAAGCCTTCAAAGGCAATATCTAGATTGCGATAATACACATATTTTAGGCGGTCAAAATTATAGCGCCCTTTGTTTATGGGCAGATCCTTGCCCCAGTAATTAGGATTACGTTTATAGGTGATGCTGCGCCCTGCATCAATCCGTTCAATCAGATAAGGCCCAGAACCTAAAATAGGTTCGAGGGTAATACGGGTAAAATCACGCTTTTGCCAATCTTTTTTAGAATAGATGGGCATTTGCGACAAAATTAAGGGCATTTCTGCATTGTTGCTGGATTTAAAACTGACTTTTACCTGATGTTTGGACAAGACTGTGGTTTTATCCAAGTCAGACAAATACATTTGCAAACCCGGATTGGACTTGGTCTGAAATGCATCAAAACTGAATTTAACATCTTCTGCAGTGACTGGACTGCCATCGCTAAACTTTGCTTGAGGATTCAAATGAAAAATCACAAAGGCTGTTTGCTTCGGGTCATAGCTAACTTTTTCAGCCAATAAGGGATACATCACCCCCGGCTCGTCTAAAGAACTGCTCATGAGTGAATCAAACAAAAAATTCACCCCATCGGTGGAGCTGCCTTTGCCATTCATGTCATTTAAATTGTCAAAAGTGCCATTACTGGCGCGAATCAAATCTCCACCTTTGGGTGCATGCGGATTGGCATAAGGCATGGCTGTACGCCCCGCATACTGAGGTTGGCTATGCACCGCAATATATGGTGTAGTTTGAATGGCAGCCCAACCGAACTGTGGCAATGCCAGACATCCCACCAGACAGAACAATGTTTTGTGTAGCGCGAAAGACATGCGCACAGCTCCTTGTGCAGTATCACTCAGGATGTAGTCAAACACCGCATCCTCAGGATTAAACTTTACAGATTCGGGACTTTAATCACATCACCAATGCGCAATTGCGTATTCGGCTGCATGTCATTTAAATCGGCCAAAGCTTTGCTGTCGATACCATAACGGTTGGCCAAACCAATCAATGTATCTCCACGTTTGACCTTATATTCAGTCACAGTTTTTGGAATTTGAATACTTTGACCAATCTGTAAGCCTGAACGTGGGGTTAAGCCATTTAAACTAGCCAATTCAGCAACTGAAATACCAACACGGTTGGCAATTGAATTTAAGGACTCGCCACTTTTTACGCGATAAGCTTCAGTCGCTTTAGTACTGCTACTTTTAGCTACGTTTGATACTTCGGCTTTTGCATCAACAGTTGCAGCGCTGGCATCAACTTTTAAGCGCTGCCCAATACGCACATTGGCGGTACGCGATAATTCATTCAGCTCTGCCAAATAACTCAATTGCAATTTATATTGGCGAGCAATACTGCTTAAAGTTTCCCCTGCTTTCACGACGTGAATATCATTGGCAGTTTCAGTCGCTGCTTCAACTTGGGCTTTTTTATCAGGAACATCACCCGTGAGTTTCAGACTTTGTCCTGCTCTTAAACCACCGTTACGGCTAATGTTATTCAACTCTGCTATGTATTCCTGACTCAAGTTATATTTGGTAGAAATAGCAGATAAGGTATCTCCACGTTGTACCGTATAACGCTCAGGTACATTAACGCCCGCAGGTACTTTTAAGCTTTGACCAATGCGTACCCCACTTTGGGTGGTTAAATTGTTCAGACTGGCCAATTCAGCCAACGAAATTTTGGCTTGGTTGGCAATACTGGATAAAGTATCGCCACGCTGTACCTGATAATTTTCTGTTGGATAGTTTGGTGCTTCAGTTTTTGCTTCTGACTTACTGGCCTCGGCTTTGTTCGCTTCAGCTTTCTGAGTCGTTGCTTCATTTACAGGGACATTAATACGCTGACCCACCAATAAACTGCTGCCCGCCGTCAGACCTGGGGTTAAATCTGCCAATTCCTGATTAGACAAAGCATAGCGATCAGCTATCAGTTTTAAATATTCGCCACGTTTCACCACATAGCTTTTGGTCACGACTTTTGTGGCTTGTTCTGCCGCTTTTTTATCCGCTTCCGCTTTGGCTTTAGATGCCGCAGTTTCTTTTAAACTTAAACGCTGTCCGACCAATAAACCACTGGTAGTGCTCAAATTATTATAATCTGCCAATTGTTTAACGCTTAAACCAAACTGACTGGCAACACCTGTTAAAGTATCATTGGCTTGCACCACATATTGCTCAGGCATGGTTTTCGGTTTGGCTGGCTCTGCCTGTGGCTTGGCATCGTACAAATAAATACTGGTGCCTACATACAAAGTTGCATCGGGTGCAATTTGGTTCCACTTCGCAATATCACGCCAATTCAAACCATTTTTCATGGCAATACTGGCCAAAGTATCGCCCGCCAATACGGTATAAGTAGTCCGTTTGCCTTTTGGCGGAATAACCACAACTTCAGAGTCCGTACGCACAAAGTTTTTACCCTGATTGCGCTTGGCTTCTTCTGAATCTACACGTGTGCTTTCTGCCACACTTTTCGGGTAAGCAAAGCCTTTGGTTAACTCTTTACCTTGCTGCTCTGCCACAGACTGGCTGGTTTGAATTGCTGTAAGCTTAATTTTCCCATCGTATGGATCGACAATCTCAGTGCCTTGAGGTGCAATTTGTTTTAGCTCCGCCACAAGTTGCTCTTGCTCTGCCTTAGAGGCTACAGGCTGCAACACCTCTTCCACCGTTTTATTACTGCCTTCTGCCTGTACCGCAGCAAGAATCTGTTCACGCTCGGTCGTTGAAATTGGTGGTTCAATCCGTACAGGTTGAATATTTGCCGCAGGCGTGACTGCAACAGGAATACGCGGTGCACTTGGTACATCACTCCCTGCTGCAAATGCAGCTAAGGCATCTGAGCCTCGTGGTGTACGCGACAAACGTGCAGGTGTTGTTGATGCAGGTTTAGACGTACTGGCTGTCGTGGCAGTATTTGAAGATGTTGTGCTTGCGGCCTTTGTGGTGGCTGCTGGCGTAGCAGATGCTGTTTTGCTCGTCGTTGTTCTACTGGTGGTTGCCGTGGTCAATGTTGGTGGTACAGATTTAGACGGTGTGATCGTTACCCCAGATGAAGAAAACGACGGTGTGTTACTTGTATTGCTTGCCCATAAACCACCACCACTTTGTAATTTTTTTAATCTCGCATCTACAGTTGGACTTAAATCTGCAGGGATTAAAATTCGCATTGGGCTTTGCGTGTCGATCCGGTCACCACGATGCCCTGGGTTAAGTGAATAGAGTTCCGCACGGCTTAAACCTGTAATACTGGCCACATCATTTAAATTTACCGCACCTACATTTAACTCACGGAAGTGAGGACGGTTGGCAATTGGCGGTAAAGACACGCCATAAGCATGTGGACTTTTAATAATTTGCGCCACCGCCAAGAAACGTGGCACATAATTCATGGTTTCCTGAGGCAGTTTCAAAGACCAATAATCGGTTGGTAAACCTGCCGCCTTATTACGGTTAATCGCTTGCTGAATACGTCCTGGCCCTGCGTTATAGGCTGCCAATGCCAATTCCCAAGAACCAAACTGATTATACAAACTGCCTAAGAACTCATAGGCAGCACGGGTCGACTCCACTACATCTCGACGGCCATCATACATTGAGGTTTGTTTTAAGCCGTAAATACGGCCTGTACTTGGAATAAACTGCCATAAACCTGCAGCTGCAGCACTACTGGTTGCAGCGGGGTCGTACGAGCTTTCAATGACAGGTAACAATGCCAATTCAGTTGGCATACCACGGCGTTCAGCTTCTTTTACTGTGTGATATAAATAACGTGAAGCACGCGCACTTAAACGATCCAAATATGGCTGACGCGAAATAAACCAGCCACGCTGTGCTTCAATACGCGGGTTCCAATGGTTTAAATCCATTTTGAAACCCACGGTCATACGCTTCCAAACATCGCCATGTTTTAAAATTAATAAACGATCGCCTTCAACTGCACGCATATCGGTTGCAGATAGTAAGTCTTCCAAACCATCCAATGTGCTGGCATCTAAATAACCCGACCCGACCTGACTTGAAGTAAGCGGCTTGCTCGCACCCTGGGTCGAGCTACAGCCAGACATCAAGCCTAAGGCAGCCAATGCTGAACCTAAAACTGTAATTTTAAAAAATGAAGGTAAAGTCGGCTGCCACAAGCGCGTGGTTGGTTTATACATAAAAGAATCCAAACAACTCGTATATAAATTATTTTTTAGACATGCCATTGTAGTGGAGCTAGACAACGACACAAGGCTTTAATTTAGCGTGTTTCCGCTATAAATGTTACAAGAAATTAAAAAAATAGCAGGAATTTTGGGTCTAAACTAAATTTGCGATATACAATAGCTTTTTATTTTGATTTATTTTGCTGAGTATTCGGATCTGATTTATGTCTCAAACAATCACATTATATGTTGATGGTGCTTGCCGTGGTAATCCTGGCTTAGGGGGTTGGGGGGCGTATATCATCACCGAACAGGCAGAGCATAAATTACATGGTGGCGAAGCACAAACCACCAATAACCGCATGGAACTCACTGCAGCCATCGAAGGTATTTTATTTTGCCCAACCGATGCCAAATTGATTATTTGGACAGACTCCAACTATGTCAAACAAGGCATTACCGAGTGGATTCACGGCTGGAAAAAGAAGAACTGGAAAGATGTCAAAAACCCAGACCTTTGGCAAAAATTAGATGCCACGTGTCAGGGGCGTGAAATTGAATGGAACTGGATTAAAGGCCATGCAGGACATGCAGGCAATGAAATGGCAGACCAGTTGGCCAATTTGGGTGCAGATCAAGTTCAAAAAACCTTAAATTCTCCATCTAATGCAGCACCCACTTTGGATGCACCGCAACAGGATAAAAAAAAAGCTGAATCTGACTGGTTACTAGATGATCCTTTCGGTTTTGACCTGATTGAAGATGAGCTTGAAATGGAAAATACAACACCAGACAGCAATTTAGAAAGTAACGATCAAAAACACAGCATTATAGAGGATGATGAAAGCACACAGGCCGCTACTGGTGACACTGTAAATAATGATCCTGAAACAGAAACGAATTCAGAAAATGTCACCTCAAATGAAAATATTGTGGATGCTACATCTGCAATGCACCCGCATATTGTGGTGACGCCTGCCACAATGCAGCTACACGGCCCTCGCCAACTGATTCTAGATACGGAAACCACAGGTTTTTATTATCAGGACGGTGACCGTATTATTGAAGTGGGTGCGCTGGAAATGATTAACCGTAAACTCACGGGCAGTTCCATACACATTTATATTCAGCCTGAAAAACTGGTCGGTGAATCAGAAAATATTCACGGTATTTCAGATGAGTTCTTAAAAGATAAACCGAAATTTGCCGAAATTGCAGATGTGCTGTATCAATACCTCAAAGGTGCAGAAATTATTGCGCATAACGCTACCTTCGATATGAACTTCCTAGACATGGAATTCAGTCGCGCAGGTTTGGGCAATTTATCAGAAGTGTGTACCGTAACGGACTCATTGCTGATGGCAAAAAGCAAACACCCTGGGCAGAAAAACTCCTTGGATGCTTTGGTCAGACGTTACGAGATTCCTGCGCGTGACCGTACCTTCCACGGTGCATTACTGGATGCCGAAATTCTCGCCGATGTATACTTGGCGATGACAGGTGGACAGGTTGCATTTGATATGGACACCCTGTCTGCAAGTGAAGAACAACAACGTCAAAGTGACCGTTTAAGTATTGATATTGACCTAGCAGTAATATTACCTTCAGATGATGAACTGGCAGCGCATGAGAATTGGGTCAAACAATTTGAAGAAAAACACGGTAAACCTTGCTTTTTTGCCAAATAAAATCTACGAGTTTTGTAATTTTATGTATTTAAAGATTCGCCAGTTCAGTTATAGTTAAAGCAAATAGGACTTTGTATTTTTGCAAAGAACCAACAAACAGATAAAACACTAGGAAAGGTGCAGATCCATGTCTTACCAAACCTCTATACATTTTGATCCAACTGCCTTGCTGATAATAAAAAATGAGGTTGATAATTCTATCAAACTGGTTGAATCCGCAGTAAGCACCTTAGCAGAAGATCAAACTTTACCTTTTGGTATTGATGATGCACTGAATCAATTTGAACAGTGCGCTCAGGTTTTAGCCTTAATTGATATGGAAAGCTTGGCAAAAATTGCGCAATACTCTGCAGAGCTCATGCGTAAAATTATGGGGAACCCAAGCAATATCAACACACAGGAAGTGATTGCGCTCAGCGAAGGCACAACCATGCTCAAGCGTTATATTGAGTTTATTTGCCTGCGTGAAGTCAAAATTCCACAATTTTTGCTCGACACCTTAAACCGTTTAGAACTGGCTTTAGGCAAACCATTAACGCAAGAAGGTCAACACATTGAAGGCCTGCTCGATTGCATCACTCCTAGCTTTCAATTACCGCAAGCGCCTTCTTTAGAAAAGTCGGCTTATGTGCATCGCTTGTATAAATTGTCATTACACAAATTACTCAAGCAAGAAGAATCTGAAATAGATCTTCAAGCGATCAAATTAGTCGGAACATATTTGGCAGGCTTGGCAGAAAGTCATCCGAGCCAACAATATTGGGGTTTGGTACACGTTGCCTTCAACCATATTGATGACTTGTTGCTAAATGAGCCACGCTTACGCACCCTCATTGGTATTGAACACAATATGCGTCAATACTTTGCTGCGCCAGAAACATTCGCTGCGACCTTGACTGATCTGGCGAACATTTTAAGTCTGTGCATTAGTCAAGAAGACGAAATTTCACAACATATTCGTAGTCAGATGAATCTTGGTGAAGACTTATTAACTGACACACAATTACAAGTATTCAGCCGTCATTTATATGGTCCAGATTTTGACACCATGCACACCATTAGCGACTTAGTGACCACAGAAATGGCGCAGATTCGCAATGACATTGAATACAACTACCAAAACATGAGTCCTGAAAAAACACAGGAATTGCAAAGCAAGTTAAAAGAGTTGGCGAACTTATTTAAAGTACTGAACTTAAATGAAGCCAATCAAGACTTGGAGCGTCAGGCAGAATCATTAAGCCGTCCTGAATTGCTTAAAGATGAAAACTTTGCTCAGCAATTAATGAACGTGATTTTATCTGCCATGAACTCAATTGGTGTGCTTGAACGTCATCACACCTCTAGTCGCTTGCAGTTGCGCGTCAACAACATGAATATTTCGCTAGATCGTTTAGATGAAGCGCATGAAGCCTTGTTGACCGAAACCAAATTACTAATTGATTTGATTACGCAAACCCTGACTCAGCATTTGCAAAGTCAAAACATTGCAGAACTGGAGCATACTTCTGCTCAAATTCGTGAGGTTGCGGGTGCAATGTTGTTCTTAAATGCAGAAAGTGGTCAAAAAGCCCTGAAAGTCTCTGCCAATTTTGTAAAAACACAAGTTGAAGCAGGTCAGAACTTAACTGCAGAACAAGTCAACCACATCTTGGATACACTTGCCAGCGCAGATATGCTGATTGACAATTTAAAGAACAAACAGCCTGTTCTGCACAGCATGTTTAAGGTAGCATTGAACAGTAGTGAAAAATTAAAAACTGTAGCCTAATGACTAAACTCTCACTTGCATATATTTTTCAGCAACAACAACTTTTGGTCGATGAAAACTTCCAATTACCCCGTGTGGAAAAACTGGCAAGTGACTTAAGCTTTAGCTCGGGCGATCAAGTGATTGCCCGAGACCTCCTCGAAGATGAACCAATCCCGAATGGCTTTCAATTAATTCCTATCCGACAGTTATTGCAACTGTGGAACACTCAGCAATTTGAGCAAGCCAGCCGTGCCATCCAGTTACTGGAATGGCGTCGTAATCATAAATTCTGCAGCCATTGTGGTCACAAAACTGTAGTGCATGCCACCCAATATGCCATGGTTTGCCCTGCTTGCGGCTATCATCAATACCCACGTGTCAATCCATGTGTGATTACTGTCATTACTCGCGGTGAAGACGAAGTACTACTGGCGCGCAATGCACGCAACAAACAGCCAATTTATGGCCTCATTGCAGGCTTTGTCGAAGTGGGTGAAACCTTAGAAGAAGCAGTACGTCGTGAAACCTTTGAAGAGGTTGGCGTGCAACTTAAAAATATTCAGTACCTTGCCAGTCAGCCTTGGCCATTCCCAAGTAACCTGATGATTGCATTTAAAGCCGAATATGCAGGCGGTGAAATTCAGTTACAAGAAGAAGAAATTCGTGATGCGCAGTTCTTTAAATTTGATCAACTGCCTGAAATTCCCTTTAAAGGCAGTATTGCACACGCCATGATTATGCACGTGACGCAAGGCACCGCTGTTGCAGATGATACCAAAGCTTGGCTGTAAGTCTGCTGTTATCCTAAATACAAAAACCGTTGCCACAAATTTGTTGCAACGGTTTTTTTATTGCTACTCAACCAAACACTAGGCTGAAGATCAATCAATATAACTCATCTTCAAGGGCCTGATCTAAAGCTCGCATAATTTGAGTCTTGGTCGCAAAGAAACGGCTAAACAAACTAGATACCGATGCCATGACACTGACATGCCCTGTTCTTGGAATGACCATAATTTCACTATGATTGCCGTATTTCTTTAACACGTGGTCGAAGTCAGTGGCATTGCTTGGCCCGACAATTTGATCCTTTTCTGCCACCAGTAAATAGTGTTTAACTGGATTCGGCTCAACAAAATAGTACGGCATCACATCCTGATACGGTACATCCTGATCAAAAGCATCGGCACACAGCGGGTCATCTTTATAATCAAAATGATAAGGCCCTGCCAAACCAATAATTGCACGGATATGATTCTTACAGCTTAAGGCATAAGGCTGCGGATGGTATAACAAAGACATCACATTAAATGCCCCTGCCGAATGTCCCATCAAGACCACCTGTGCAGTTGCAATACCCAATTTATGTTGATGCTGAGTCAAATAATTCAACGCCAAGGTTAAATCATCAATATAGGTGGGGAAAATATGCTGTGGCGCAAGCTGATAGTTAATGATCGCAACGTCAAAGCCTTCTTTTGCAAAAGCTTCACCCACAAAGCGATAATCCTGTTTATCACCGCGTGACCATGCACCGCCATGCACAAATACCAACAACGGACGCTGCGGTCGTGGTGTTGTGGTACGGTACACATCCAGACGATGCCTTGCCCGTAAACCATAAGCAATATTACTTTGAAGGGTATAGCCCTGCCGCGGAGTCAAGCGATTGAGCGCATAACTGCCTAAGCTATACAGACGAAACTCTTCATAAATGCGTTTCGCCTGTTCTAATCTTTTATTGAACTGTTTAAGCCAGTGTCCCACATTATTGAACATGTGCAGGTTCAACCTGATCTGGGTCTATCGCAACGGGTGTCTGTGTTTCAGGCACAACCATCGGGCTTACAAAATTGGCATTATTGCTTGGCTGGAGTTCAATATTATCAATCAAGGTAATAATTTTGGTGACGTTTCCAACTTGTTGCAGCACTTGGTTTAGGTCTTGCAATTCTGCGTTATTTAAACGCCCCATCACATACAACACCCCATCTTCAGTATGAATACGCACTTTACTGTCGGACACCACAGGTGCTTTCATAATCAAACCGCGGGTATTTGCAGTCACTGTGGTGTCCTGCATAATGGTGCTGTAACTGATTTGATTACCCACCGTAATATAATTATGGATGGTTTTTACATCACTCATGGCACGTACATTGTCTTCTGCCAATTGCTTTAAATGCGCATCAGGCACTTGTCCTGTCAGCAATACATTGCCATGAAAACTTTCAACATTCACGCGAGACTGTTTAAAGCGTGAATCTAGTTTGTATAAATTAATTTTGGCGGTACGTTCTATTGAGTTATCAATAAACACTTGCCCAAGTGATCGTGCGCCACTTTCTGTTCCTACTGGCGCTGTACCTGTACCACTTGAAATAAAACTTGCACAACCCGATAAACTTGCTACACACAGCAAGGTCACTGCAATACGGTTTAACACTCAGCAAGACTCCTCATTATTTTCTTTCAACTCTGGCAGTGCTGCACATTTCATGCTTCAGTTTTACGACAAGCACTCACCAGCTGATGTTTTATGCTTTAAATTTCACTCAAAGATTAATCAACTCTGCATCAAAAGTAAAAGCATTTTCAATCCATTGCAGATCATACGGGAATTTGGAAAAGTCTTGCTGTACTGTTTTTGCAAATTGCCCAGAAAAATCAAAACAAATCACATCAAAACGACAATAAAATTCTGAAAATTGTGGATTTTCTGCCAAAAACTGCAAGGCGGTTTTCATGATTTTCTGCTGCTTTGATAATGACACCACTTCATAAGCTTTTGCATAACTGCTTTTAGAGCGCGCTTTCACTTCAACAAATATCAATTGTTGTTGCCGCACCAAAATACCGTCAATTTCACCAAACACACTATGATAATTTTGCTGTAGCAATGTCCAACCTTGCTGCTGTAAATACTGCCATGCAAATTGTTCGGCCCATGTTCCCAATGCCTGACGCATCAAATTCTTATTGTTGGTTTTGTCCATTTTCATTTTTATATTCACAAGTGCTGCATGATTGATACAGATTCTGCCTAGTTTCGCCTTACATACATACATACGTCAGATCGCAATTCAGGTAGAATAGCCACTCGGTCTGTTGCTAGTGCATGGCTCAGAGCAATGCTGTATTTAGTCGAATTTTGATTATTTTTTTAGTTTGTTATTTCCCACGGAGAAAACTCAATGAGTGCCCAGTTATTTGTTGTCGCCACCCCAATTGGTCACTTGGATGATATGAGCTACCGTGCGATTGACGTACTCAAATCGGTAAGTCTGATTGCCGCAGAAGACACTCGCACCTCTGCGCAATTGATGAAGCATTTTAATATTTCTACCCCACTCACTGCCTGCCATGAGCACAATGAAAGCAACAAAATCGAGATTTTAGTACAAAAACTACTGAATGGCGAAGACATGGCGCTGATTAGCGACGCAGGTACGCCACTGATTAGTGACCCAGGGTTTAAGTTGGTACGTGCTGCACAGGCCAATGGTATTCGTGTGATTCCTGTACCGGGTGCATGTGCAGCCATTGCAGCATTGAGTGCGGTTGGCTTACCGAGTGATCGGTTCAGCTTTCAGGGCTTTTTGTCTGCTAAACAATCACAACGAGTACAACAACTCGAAAAACTCAAAGATGAAACCCAGACGCTAATTTTCTATGAAGCGCCGCATCGAATTTTAGATTCAGTCAAAGATATGGCTGCGGTGTTTGGAGCCGAACGCCCTGTTGGTTTTGCCCGAGAAATCACTAAAACCTTTGAAACTATTAAAAAAATGACTTTGGGTAAACTGGTTGAGTTTATCGCTGCAGATCATCACCAACAAAAAGGTGAAATTGTATTGGTGGTAGGCGGTGCCAGTGAAGAAAAAGACCTAGAACAAGAAAAGCTAGATCAACTGTTACAGCGCTTATTGCAAGATTTATCGGTGAAAGCTGCATCACAATTGGCTGCTGACTTAACAGGGATTAAAAAGAAAATCGCCTATCAACGTGCACTGGAGTTAAGCCAAGCAGCAGACTAAGCACATTTAGTTTACTGCGTTGTCTTGAATATTCATTCAATAAAAAAGCATCACCTTGAAGGTGATGCTTTTCTATATATTTCGACCGTAGTCAGTACAGTTAGCCTGAATACGACCACTTAGTCGCGTGCTGACTCATCTGGTGGTACTTCCGTAATTTTTCCACCACGTGCCAAGAACGCTGCAACTTCATCTTCCAAAGCCTGACGCTGTTTCAGTTTAGCAGTCACGGTCAAAGTTTCTGCTTCTGCTAAATCTCCATCTGCAGCGCTTTCTTCTGAATCTGCAGCGCCTTTTTCGGCTGCTTTCGCTTCATCTTCGTCTACAGTTGAATCTTCTACATCATCGTAATCGTTCATGTCCGTCATCTTAATCTCCCCACAAATGACTTCAACTTGGTCCAATTGAAAACTGGTTATGAATTACGATGAAATTTAGCAATCTCTTGGCCTTTCGCATAGAGTCTAAATTAAAAAAATCGTATCTTTTTTAATCAAATTCGTAATCAGGTATGTATGACCGTACAAAAAACGACTCTTTAGGGTTAAACCGCGTAACGGGTATCTTGTAACAGGCTTAATCCATTGGCTTGTGCCATAAAGGCATCTTTTAGTGCAGGCTGTTGTTCAACCTGTTTTAAACCAAAATTACGCGCCCATACCACAGGGAATAAAGTCGTGGTTTCCATCCAACCAATAGCAGACATGCTGTGCATCATGGCATCGTTCTGTCCTTTACGACGGTGTTCATAACGTTTTAAAGTCTGTTCATGCGCCCAAACACCACGCTTAAAGTCATGCAGTAGTACATCACAGAGTACTGCAGCGTCTAAACAGCCAATGTTCACCCCTTGTCCTGCAAGTGGATGAATCACATGCGCAGCATCACCAATCAATGCCAGCCCCTCTTGCACATAGCGCTGTGCTGCACGGGCCTTGAGTGGGAAAATAGCACGTGGTGTTGCCTCTAAGACCTCTCCCAACATGTGATGACTTTCACGGGTCAAGAGTTGAGTAAAATCGGCATCATTCAGCTTGGCGTATTCTTCGGCATAGTCATCGGGCAAAGTCCAAACAATAGACTGCCAATGCCCTTCTTGCTCATCCTGTAAACTGGCCATTGGTAAATACGCCAACGGGCCTGTTTCTAAAAATATTTGCCGTGCTACATGCTGATGTGGCAACGCAGTACGAATCGCACAGGTTAAACCTGCCTGACGATAATCCAGCACATCAAAATCAATAAAGGCCTGTTCACGTACAAAGGAGTTGGCACCATCTGCACCAATCACCAGTTTGGTTTGTAATTGGGTACCATCGGCCAAATGAATATGCCAAACCCCTACACCACGCTCCAAACGTGTCACTTTGACTTGCGTACGATAGTCCTGCACTTGCTCTAGCATTTGTTGCTGAATCGCAAGGTTTAAAATACTTGGCTCTACCATTGAACCAAGCGCTTGTTCAATCACGGGTGTATTCGTAGCATTACTGCCAAAATTAATTTCACCATAGCCATTTTTATTCCAAACCTGCATGCCGCTATACGGCATGTGGCGCACAAGTTTAGACCAAACACCTGCTGTTTTTAATAGGTGGATCGTAGCCTGACTGAGCGCCAAAACACGTGGATTGGCAATCGCTAAAGTTTTCTCTGCATCTAAAATGGGTGCAGCATCCAAAACTGTAGCTTGCACGCCACCCTGTGCTAACAGTAATGCGGTTAAACCACCAACCAAGCCACCACCAATAATGACTGCATCTAACACTTGCACTTGTTGATTTGCTGTACTCATGCTTTTAACCCCATTGCATAGTTGGCTACCAATGGCTTAATGCCTGGAATCATATCAAAAGCAACGAGGCCCGTATTACGCATGAATTTTAGGATTGGGTTTTGATTGCTAAAGCCACGTACAACGCTGTCGCAGAATTTAATAACGCGTTGCTGATCCTTTAAACGAGATTGCTCGTAGTCACGTAGTACAGCTGGGTCGCCTAAATCTGCAGATTTTGCTGCCTGTTCGGTAAGATAACGCAATAAAACATAGGCATCTCGCATACACAAGTTAAAACCTTGCCCTGCAACAGGGTGAATCGTGTGCGCTGCATTACCCATCAATACCACGCGACCAACCGCCTGTTTTTCTGCTAAAACTTGTGACAATGGAAAACTAAAACGACGTCCTGTTTTTTCAAATTTTCCTGCGCGGTCGCCATAAGCTTGTTGCAGGGCATCTAAAAAGTGTTGGTTGTTTTCATCGCCAATCCATTCATGCTCTGTTCCCTTTGGTACAGGCCACACCACAGAACGACGATATTCACCTGGCAATGGCAGCAACGCCAAAGGCCCTAAATGGCTAAAACGCTCAAAGCCAACATGCGCATGTGGCTTAGAGGTTTGCACCGTAGTCACAATAGCCACTTGGTCATAATCGTGTTCCGATGCACCCACGCCCAAAGCTTTACGGCAGAAAGAATCACGACCATCGGCAGCAATGAGGAGTTTTGCAGAAAGTTGTAGTTGCTCCTGACCACGCACCGCCTCGATATATGCAAAATCTGCGTCTTGTTTCAGTGCTGTCACCTGCACGCCATCAATTAACTCAATAAGCGGCTGTTTACGCACTTCGGTTAACAACACACGACCGAGCCATGCATTTTCAATGACCTGCCCAAAACTTTCGACTTTTTCTTGTTCAGCCAATAATCGTGCCTTACCAAAACTGCCTTGCTCTGTAATCTGAACTTCTAAAATAGGCGTGGCATGTTGCTGCAAGGCGTCCCATAAACCCAGTTCTTGGTAAATTTGTACACTGCGACGTGACAATGCGCTGTTACGGGCATCGAAACTGGAATGATACGGTGCTAAATTGGCATCTTCATAATTGGGGTATTGAATCGCTTCCAGCAACTTCACCGCAATATTGGCTTTGGCTAACATTAAGGCAAGGCTTAAACCCACCATACCACCACCGACAATGATGACTTCTTGTTGCTGCATTTCGTTCCCCAATCTGCTCAATTTCACTGAATCATACTGAATTTAGGCTTTGGCTTGAGCCATGAGCGCTTCAATCTCTGCTACTGTTTTTACTACATTTGCAGTCAAAACACGAGGTCCATTTTGTGTTGCCACCACATCGTCTTCAATGCGAATCCCAATACCACGCCATTTTGCATCGACTGTTTCATCATCTGGGGCGATATATAGACCTGGTTCAACCGTAACAACCATGCCTTCCTCATACACACGCCAGTCTTCGCCCTGCTTATAAGTGCCGACATCATGCACATCCATACCCAGCCAATGGCCTGTGCCATGCATATAAAATTGACGATAACTTTCCGAATCAATAATTTGTTCTAAATCGCCCTGCATAATGCCCAAATCAAGCAGCCCTTGTACCAAAATACGTACCGCAACATGATGCGGTTCTTTATAAGAATTACCAATTTGCACAGCATCAATGGCTGCAATTTGCGCATCCAATACAATGTTATACAGTGCTTTTTGTTCTGGGCTGAATTGACCATTTACAGGGAATGTACGGGTAATGTCTGAGGCATAGCACTTATATTCACAGGCTGCATCAATCAGGACCAAATCACCATCTTTAAGGATTTTGTCATTTTCGACATAATGCAAAATACAGGCATTTTCGCCACCACCGACAATGCTGTTATAGGCAGGAACACAGCCATTTTTGCCAAAAATATAATTCAGTTCGGCTTCTAATTCATATTCCATCATGCCCGCTTTGACAGTTTGCATGGCACGGGTATGTGCCTCGGCACTAATGTCTGAAGCAATTTGCATCAACTCCAGTTCAGACTCGGTTTTATGCAAACGCATTTCATCCAGCAAACGATCTAATTGCACTATTTTGGCAGGTGCAGTATTGCCTTGACGATGTTGTGCATCGGCTTGTTGGTTCCATGTAGCAACACGTGCATCAAACTCAGCCTGATGACCCAAGCGGTAATATAGCGTATCTTTGTTAACAATTTTCGCAATGATTTCAGCATCTAACTGCTCAATTGCAAAAGACTCATCTGCCTCGTACTGCTCAATTGCACCTTCTAGCCCTGCCCGATAACCATTCCAGATTTCCATTTCACGGTTACGTTCACGGCAGAATAAGGTGTATGTGTAGCCTTCATCAATCGATTCATAAGTTTCAATTACCGCAACTGCTTCAGGTTCTGCAAAACCTGTCAGATAGAAAAAACTGCTGTCGGCACGATATTTATAGTCTGCATCACGATTACGCATTGCAACAGGACTGGTCGCAATAATAGCAACACTGTTGGGGCCCATGCGTTCAGCAAATTGATCTCGACGTTCTTTAAATTCGACTTGAGTCAGTTTTTTCATATTGAGCTCTTTCATTGAAAATATGTTGATGAAATTAGAATGATTATGATGCGTTCAATTAACTTACACTTTCGCAACTCAAGCCACAACGCCCGATTAGCTCGGACGATGTGGTGTAAACATTTCTACCACTGAAGATGGATTTTGCCCTGTTTGTGCGGTCTGTACACGTGATTTAGCGTGTACATTTTGCAATAAAGAGCTTTCTTCCACAGCTACTTTTTTACGGCCTACAGACAAACTCACAGGAATTAAACGTACAAATTCATACAGTTCCTGATAACTTTCTTCGCCTTCTTCATCATTGTCTGAGTCTTCAAATTCAACTTCAGCCACATCTTGTAAATGTTCAATCAGTTCAATTTCATCTGAACGGATATGCCCAGAAGCCAAACCAAAACCGAGTACGACACCCGCACACCAGTCGGCTAAAGCTTGTACACGCTCTTGTAAAAGATGTTCGTCATCTGGCAACAGCGGCAAATAATCCAATTCATCTTCAGACAAGGCATGTGCTACATCTTCAGATTCATCGGTTAATAGTGCTAGGGCTGTTGGCTCTAAATTGGGCACATTTAAGGTTTGTAAAATCTGCTGCCACTCAGTTTCTGTTGGTGCATTTGTCACACAAACTATACCTGTGAGTAAGCCGTGTAACTCACTTGGGCTTGAAATTTCTTCAATGCCAGAAAAATTGCGAAACCATTCTGACCAACCTGAAATATCGTCTTGCATTCGTTTATCCAATCTCTATACTTCGTATATATTACCTTTGTTTGCAATACTGTGCGACCACGATATGTTAGAAGAATTACAGCGTCTACAAGCGCATATTGGTGTTTTAAAAACACGAATTGACCATTATGAAAGTGAAAATACGGCCCTCAGCACAGCCAAACAAACTGCTGAGGAACAGCATCATGCACAAATTGTGCAAAGAAACGGCATTATTACCGCAAAACAAGATGAAATTGAAAGTCTGACCGAGCAATTAAGTAGCACACAAGCACAGTTGCAACAGCTGAATCAGGATGCAACGGCTTTGGCAGATCGTTATGGACGTTTAGAAAAAAGCTGTACCGATCTTAAAAACCGCTTTCAGGAAATTTTGGCGGAGCGTAACGAGTTACGCATTTTGAAAGAAAAGATGTTGAATGATCAACGTATGAATCAGCATGAAATTCAAACCCTGAAGCAAGAACGTGATAGATTGTTACAAAAAAATGAGCATGCCAAAGCCAAAGTTGAAGCCATTATTCAGCGTTTGGCAATTTTAGGTACGGCTCAAGACCATCATGCGCAAGAAATTCAACAACTTGCCCACCCTGCCGAAGTGAGTGAGGAAGGTTAATATGTCAGTTCAAATTCCAATTGATTTACGTGTTTTAGGACATAGCTTCCGTTTGGCCACCACTGAAGACCAAAAAGCAGATTTAGAACGTGCCGCGCAATTATTGAATGAGCGCTATGATGAATTTCGTCGTAAAGCGCCACGTATGGAACCTAGCAAACTGATTATTATGGTTGCATTGGAATTGATGCAAGAGGTTCTTTCTATGAACAAATCTTTGCAACATTATGCGCATTGTGAGCGTTTGCTGAGTACGATTCTGCAAGAAGTTGAAGCCTTAACTTAAGTGCTGGTTTTTTAACTTAAGTTTGCATAAAGGCTGTGCAAACAAGACCAAACTTTACAGTTCAACTGTGAACATGAGTTGCCAAGCCCCTGAGATGGGGTATACTAATTCTAACTCTGAGATGTTCGCCAGCGAGTCTATATCCCTGCCGATACTTAAATCTTAGGATTGCGTTCTGCATATTTAGAGCGTATGCCCATCTTGTATGGGAAACCCAGCAAGTATGCGTCGCGTCCGCCTTGAACTTCTTCGGGTTCAGGGTAACGACATGCAGCGGCATCCTCGGAGCTATTTAGTTTTTATAAAAATTACAATATTTCTAAAACTACGCTAATCTAATCTTCAGCTACAAATTAAGTAAAAAAACCTCCTCTCCCTTTGTGACGATGCGTTCTATACCGTGTCTAAAATTTTGTTTCCCTCTATTCAAAGCAAATATATCGAATAAAGAAAATAGATCAAAAGTAAACAGATTTTCAGAAATCTAAAATTGAGTAATTTTTATAGGTACTCATGCATCCTGTGAACGACTTGAATTTACCGCAAGAATTAAAAGAAAAGTTAAGCCCTGTGGAAGCTTTGGTTAAAAGTTTAGTTGAAAGCTGTTAATCAATTGAAGATAGATGCGTTTGCTTTGGCAAAGTTAAAGCAATATTTTAACAAATAAAATTACCTTTAAGATGTTTCCTTAAAGGTATCGTTCAATGCTTGCTGCACCGCATCTATTCTAGCTTTACAAGCTTTATAGGCCTGCATAGATTCTTCAACAAGATTCATCAGGTTATCAATATCTGGCTGTTCTTGTGCTTCCAACAATTCTGCATTTTTCTTCAGAATTTCATAGCCTTGCTTAAAGCTCAGTTCTTCATGATTCATGGGCGTGTACCTGCTGTACGGTGGCATCAATTTTGCCATCCTGTAATTCAATTTGAATGTGTTGATCTGTAATTTGCTGCACTGAACGAATGGCCTTACCCTTGCTTCTTGCAATTGCATATCCCTTTGCCAAAACTGTTTTCGGGTTCTGTAATAAAGTCTCACGCATTAATGTTTCAATCTGGGTCGAAGCAAGTTTAATCTGTTGCTGGGCAAAATATTGATGATTATTTTTTAGGTCTTCAATGCTGCGCTGTGCTTCTGCAATATGCTGTTGAGCCAGTGTTTTAACACGCTGTAAGCATTGATCATTTTGACTTTGATAGGCCACCAATTGATGTTGTGATACCAATTTGATGGTTTGTAATGCACTATTCGCTTCATTGACACGCTCTACAATTAAATTGCGAATCCCTGCAATCACTTTGCTAGGCGTATCAAATGAGCGATGTGCGATTTCATCTAAAATAGTACGGTCTTTTTCATGGCCAATGCCCACCCAAATAGGCACACTGCGTTTGCATAATAAAGCCGCAAGTTCATAATCATTCAAATAGGCCAAGTCATTAACTGCACCGCCACCCCGAATAATTACAATTAAGTCTGGTGCGGTTGGGTAATCCACGACCCACTGTTTCAATGCAGTCGCTAAAGCAGACATAATACTTTGAGGAGCAGTATTCCCTTGAAAAGTCGCAGAATGATAAACAAAGTGACAGACCTGCGCACGAGCCAAAACATCGGCGTCTTTTTTAAAATCTCCTAAACCTGCCGCATTTTCAGGTGCAATCACCAGTACATTTTGTATATCAAAAGGTGCAGCTAACTGTTTATTTTTATGAATTAAACCTTCTATGGTCAGGCGCTGTAAAATTTGCTGATAGCGTTTGGCTAAATCACCCAGCGTAAAACTTGAATCAATTTCTTCAATATTGACCGAAAAACCATATTGCGGGTCAAAACGTGCTTTGACTTTAATCAGCACATTCAGGTCTTTTGTAAGCTCTATACCACTTTCACATTCAAATTTTAAAACAATTTTTTGTGCGGTAAATTTCCAAATGGTGGCCTTACAACTTGCCACGACTTTATGGCTGTCTTCATCTTTTTCAGCCAATTCAAGATAATAATGCCCTGCTTTGATATTCAGATTGCGTATTTCGGCTTTTACCCACACAGCTTCATCAAAGGTCAACTGGATGACTTCTTGAACCGTTGCTAGGTATTCACTGAGGCTGAGCTGAAAATCTGACATATCTTAAATACAAAACGAATCTCCGCTATCTTACAAAATTATTTGCACATTCACATGATTAAAACTCAATCTAAAGCTGAGCCATTTGGCATGGTTTTCATTACTTAAAACACATAAGTGAATTTAATTCACTTACGACTGAGATTAAATCATTTTTATTCATGTTTTGATTGAGGTATAAATCTGCTCATGCTTTTAACGACACACATATTTATCGTTAGTTTTTGATTAAACCATGTGATTTAGCCTGTAAAACAAGCATGCAACTGATTGGAGAATGCCAAAACAGCATTTAGCATCTCCCAAAACAGCGTGAATAAAATTCAGGTTTTTCACAGAAATTTAGGTATTAGATCATCATGAGTCAAGAGTTTACATTTACACTAAAAACCATTCGTTTTGATGAAAATTATCATCCATCTGCGAATACACGCCTCACCACTAACTTTGCGAATTTGGCGCGTGGAGAAAGTCGTCAAGAAAATCTGCGCAAGACGTTAAAGATGATCAACAACCGTTTCAATGATTTAGCTCGTTGGGATAACCCAAACGGCGATCGTTACACGGTTGAAATTGAAATTGTTTCTGTGGATATTGATGTAGAGGGCAACGGCAAGACATTCCCAACGATTGAAGTCTTAAAAACCACAATTGTCGATCATTACAAGAATCAACGTATTGAAGGTATTGTGGGTAACAGTTTTTCATCTTATGTACGGGATTATGATTTCAGTGTTTTACTGCGTGAACACAATCAGAATCGTAATCAATTCAGTACACCAGAAAATTTTGGGGATTTACACGGAAAAATCTTTAAAAGCTTCTTAAACTCGAAAGCGTATCAAGATCACTTCAAAAAGTTGCCTGTCATCTGCTTAAGTGTTTCAAGCAGCAAAACTTATCATCGTACTGAAAATCAACACCCGATCTTGGGTGTGGAATATCAGCAAAATGAATTTTCACCTACCGATGAATATTTCAAAAAAATGGGCCTGCAAGTACGTTATTTCATGCCGCCAAATAGCGTTGCGCCTTTTGCTTTCTACTACACAGGTGACTTACTGAGTGATTACAGCAATCTTGAGTTAATCAGTACCATCAGCACCATGGAAACTTTCCAAAAGATTTACCGCCCAGAAATTTACAATGCCAATTCGGTTGCAGGTCAGTGCTATCAGCCAAGTTTGAACTATCAAGATTATTCATTGACTCAAATTGTATATGACCGTGAAGAACGCACACAACTTGCGATTCAACAAGGTAAATTTACCGAAGAAAGTTTTATCAAGCCTCACAAAGCCATTCTTGAACAATGGGCTGCCAACTACGTTGCTTAACTGACCCAAATAGATAATTGATTATGAAAATTTTATTGCCTACATCTACCGCTGGTAGCCTGCCTAAACCTGCATGGCTTGCAGAACCAGAAAAGCTTTGGTCGCCTTGGAAATTACAAGATGAGCAACTGCTTGAAGGTAAACAAGATGCACTGATTGTCGCTTTACATGAACAACAACAGGCTGGCCTTGATATAGTCAGTGATGGTGAGCAAACCCGTCAGCACTTTGTTACCACTTTTATTGAACACTTAAATGGTGTCGATTTTGAGCAACGTGAGACGGTGCGTATTCGTAATCGTTACGATGCTAGCGTTCCAACAGTTGTGGGTGAAGTGACCCGTCCTAAATCTGTATTTGTGCAAGATGCCAAATTTTTACGTCAGCAAACCAATCAGCCAATCAAATGGGCGTTGCCTGGCCCTATGACCATGATTGATACCTTGTACGATGCACATTATAAAAGCCGTGAAAAACTCGCCTGGGAATTTGCCAAAATTCTGAATCAGGAAGCTAAAGAACTGGAAGCCGCAGGTGTCGACATTATCCAGTTTGATGAGCCTGCTTTTAATGTGTTTTTTGATGAAGTTAATGACTGGGGCATCGCGACCTTAGAACGTGCCATTGAAGGTCTGAAATGTGAAACCTCTGTGCACATTTGCTACGGTTATGGCATCAAAGCCAACACTGACTGGAAAAAAACACTCGGTTCAGAATGGCGTCAATACGAAGCAGTATTCCCTAAACTACAAAGCTCCAACATCGACATTGTTTCACTAGAATGTCACAATTCACGTGTGCCACTTGAGCTCATTGAACTAATCCGTGGCAAAAAAGTCATGGTGGGGGCTATTGATGTTGCAACACATCAAATTGAAACAGCTGAAGAGGTGGCTGACACATTACGCAAGGCATTGCAGTTTGTAGATGCAGACAAACTCTACCCTTCAACCAACTGCGGAATGGCACCTTTACCACGCAATGTCGCCCGAAGCAAAATGCAGGCTTTAACTGCAGGTGCAGCATTGCTCAGAAACGAACTTGCTTTCTAAAACTGCGCACTCATCTTTCTGCAATTTTCTGATGGGTTCAGGCAAACTGGGCTGTTAAATCGGGTGTCATTTCCCAGTTTAACAGCGCAGTTAAAATGCCATTCATCACATCGTAATATCCACAGCCTCATTTAAATTCTCACTCATGTGACACAGCACATGATGATTCTTGATTTATTTATAGAGCAATGCTGAAAGTTCTAATGAGGAGCTTAGGAACAAAGTAATGGTTGAAGCAACTGACTTTAAAAATGCAATGTCTTGGTTAACAGGTGCGGTAAATGTCGTGACCACATCGGGAGCCTCTGGTCAGCATGGATTTACTGCATCTGCGGTATGCAGTGTGACAGATACACCACCAACGCTATTGGTCTGTATGAATCAGGCTGCACGTTCACATCTACATTTTATAGAAAATAAAATTTTGAGTGTGAACGTTCTGGGTGCACATCATCAGCATCTTTCAAATGTGTTTTCTTCCAAAATGAGTTCAGAAGAACGCTTTGAACATGCCACTTGGACCAAACTTAAAACTGGTGCACCCGTACTAGAAGATGCGTTGGTCAGTTTTGATTGTCAAATCGAGCAAACACAAGAAGTTGGCACACACACTATTTTTATTTGCCGTATTGTCGCAATTCAACATAGCCCACATGAGCAAGGTTTGGTGTATTTTAATCGTGCTTATCACCATGTTGGACAAGCATCGATGCTTTAAACTCAGTCAGAAAATATTAAAGCAGCCGATTTGCTCATGTAAGACCAACAAGCCACTTATCTGGATTAGTTGGGCAAGGTATAGCCTTTTTCATTAAATAAACGTAACGCAGCATCACACACCTCTGTATCGTAAATGGTACCGCGTCCACGCATAATTTCAGCCAATGCCACATCTACCCCCAAGGCAGGTCGGTATGGACGGTGTGATGCCATAGATTCAATCACATCTGCCACAGTCAGCACGCGTGCTTCAGGTAGAATTTCATCACCTTTTAAGCCATTTGGATAACCTGTCCCGTCCATACGCTCGTGGTGCTGCCCAATAATATCTGCAATCGGTATAATAAATGGCACATCTTTTAAAATGTCATAACCTGCTTGCGCATGCCCTTTCATCATTTCCATTTCAATTGGGGTTAAGCGTGAAGGCTTGGTTAAAATTTCTGAAGGTATCGAAATTTTACCAATATCATGCACCAAGCCAATTTCTTCCATTTGTAAACAACGCTTATCATCCCACCCCATTTCTTTGGCAATTGCACTGGCAATTAGGCCGACACGTCGCTCATGACCCGCAGTATATGGGTCTCGCATTTCTACCATAGTCGATACCGCTTGCAAAGTACCGTACATGGTGTCTTCGAGTTGTTTCACGAGCATGGCAATTTGTTCTTCGGCTTCTTTTTGTTCGGTAATGTCTTGTGCCATGACAATCGTTGCAGGCAAACCATCATCCCAAATAATCATACGTGCATGTAGTGCAAAGGCACGGACTTGGCCATTTTTATGGCACATGGCAACAGTGCAAGACACGTTTGAACGTCCGCCCGCTTGTACCTGTTCCTCTGCATGCCGAACCACCTCAAGATTTTCTGGCGTTTGATCTATGAAATCAAATACATATTGACCAATCAACTCATCAACTGACCAACCCAACATTTCAGAATAACTTGGGTTCACATATAAATAGTAGTTATCGCGCAGCACATACATGCCCACGACGGTTTTTTCAACCATGCCACGGAAACGTTGTTCACTATCAATTAACGCCTGTTCAGTTTGGCGGATGGTGGTTAAATCTGTCCAAGCCACAATGGCGTCTTGCCCGACAATTGCCAATGTACGATGTGCAATACGTAAACTTCCATCTTTGGCTATTAAGCTAATTTCAGGGAATTGAATCTGTTTGCCCTGTTTCGCCGCAACAATCGCATCATGCCAATTGTGTCGCATAAACTGTTGTAACTTTTCATCGGGTGCAACTTTGTTCACCCAATGCTCACGGGTGACTAGCTCATCGCCTTTATATCCAAGCCAGTTTTCATAAGCTAAATTGACCGCCACAATGCGTTCATTTGCCAAGGAAATAATTTGCATTGGCACAGGTGACTGAAAAAACACTTCTTCAAAGCGTTGTTCCATTTGCTTAGAACGACTTTCGGCAAGCCGTCGCTGTTGTTCTGCAGAAAAACGCTCTAAAGCCGATGAGATATCTTTAGACAGATTTTGTAATAACTGAATTTGCTCATGGTCAAACTCATCACTACTTGTGGTATAGAGTCCAATTAAGCCCCAGAAATATCCTTGAAACATCAACGGCGTTAGTGCTGCTTGGCAGATTTTTTCTTGTTTTAAATAGCGACGCCACGCTTGGTATTCCTGCGATGCATTTTCATACTGATCATCATTTAAAACATAGGTATACACATCAATATCGGCACTGCTGTTTTTCACTTTTTGTAGTGGATATGGCGCTTCTTGGTTCAATGCCTGCTGCAACGTCATCAGGATGTGTGCATCGATATTGTGATGAAATTCTATAGACAGCATTTGATCTGCATGGCTATCTAACTTCATAGCAATAAAAATTTTGTCAAAGCTACCTAGACGCAATAACACATGCCGTAGTTCTTTTAACAAACCATGTTGGTTTTTGCTATGTGCAATAACACGGTTTGTTTCACTAGATAATTGATATAAATAGGTCAAGCGCTCCACACGTGCTTGAGACTTTAAGCGACTATAGACCTCTGTAATTTGACTGCAGATATGATCAATTAAATTTTGTTCTTCTGGCGTAAATTCGGGCATCAGCTCGGGCTGTTCGTACCAAATTCTGAGCATACCAAAGCTTTGTTGTTGATGCTGAAATACAGATTGCAACTCAGACTGATTTTCAGTTGTACGGGCATCGCCTAAATTGCCCCACTCACTTTCAATATTAATTCGTAGCTGTTTAGGGTGTGAAAAGCCTGAAGGAATAATCTTTAAAGCTTTGCCAAGCAAATCTGCCATATCGGCTTTATGTTCATTACACAGCTGATTAATCTGATTTAAGCAACGTACTTCTTTTACCCGATCACGTAAATCTCGGAGTAATCGCTCACGTTGTGTGACATCACGAACCACCATCACCCACACGGTTTTTTGACCTAAACGCTCAGTAAAAGGTGCGACATGACATTCAATGGTTTTCTGATCGGGCAAAGCCAGTTGTACCAAAAACTCATGTGGTTTTTGATTTAAACGTGAACATACAGGGCAGTTTTCAGCAAGCACGCGCGGATCATGCAATAATTCATGTACAGAACAACCCACTAAGCGTGCTGCAGACCTACCATGCACACGTGTAGCTGCTAAATTTGCCTGCTGAATTGTTTGATTGGCTTTTACAATATAGGTTGGGTCTGGAATGGTGTCATAAGTGCTTGCTGCTTTTGACAACATGCTAAACGGCTCTTTCAGGGTCGATTCCACTAAGGCAATATAAATAAACCAGTACGAATAAACCTTGAGTACATGCCCCCATAAATTGGCATCTGAATAAATCGATACATATTGAGTAAAGGTAAATTCTGAAGCCATCATGGTGAGCATGGACAAGCTAATACCAAAGGTCAGTTTTGGATTTAAGTATTTACGGCGTTGCCATAAATAAACCAGAGCGACTGCCAAAACCGCAATAATCAGATATTCACTATAAATTTTAAAGGATGTGAGCCCCTGCCCATCCACAAAGGCGGCTGGGAAATACCCTTGCATAATGGCAACCACCAGTGAAATGCTCACCACCCCAAAAAATACATTCAGCTGCAATGGCTTAATGGCACGGGTGAGCATAAACGGCGCGGCTAACATAGCAAAAGCTTGCAACAATCGTGCTGCTATCCAAAGCTGAGTGGCAGGGTTTGCACTTTCAATCGGCAGCAGTTGCATGCCTTGAAAAAGTAACGTGTGGAATAAGTCAATCAGTCCACACCAACCAATTGCGATGGCAATAAACACCACAAAATAGTTTCGAGTAAAATGCCGAGAAATGAGGGTCACAATCAAGGTTGTAACCGCAATCACAATTGAAATTAATTCAGCTAGTGTATGGGTGAATAAAAAACCAAGCGAACGATTGCTACACCAAATCAGCACTGCAAAATAGGTGGGCGTCAAGATCATCATATAAGGAGAAATAAACGACTTTAAGTCGAATACATCTGGTGATAACTGGTCACGAGATGATTTAGCCATAATATTTCCCCTATGAGATAACCTCATGGTATTGAATAAAATCGCACATCCATACCCTAAAGTATTTTAAAGCACGGCTTACACCTACAGCCCCAATACATCAGGGACTACCGCTTTGTAAAATTAAATCCTACCCCTACATTTTGCCAAATTTATGCAACTTTTCAATAATTTAATTCTGAATTTGCATCATATCAAACAGACACTAATTTCAAATCACCGGCTATTTATGCAGCTTATTTTCACTCAAACTTAAGTTTTACTTAATAATGCAGAATAATTTCACTGGGGTGTGAATCTATACAATACTGATCTAGCAAAGGCTTGCTTTATGCTTCTGCCTTCACCACCAATACTGGCAATTGCGTAGAACCCAATACATGCGCAGCCACACTGCCCAATAACATTTTTTGCATTCCTGTACGGCCATGCGACCCCATAACAATACAATCGGCTTCCAGTTCTGTAGCGAGCGACACAATACTCTGCCCAATAGATAAACTTTTAATCACTCGAGTTTGCGCATCTACACCAACTCTTGCCGCAATATCACTGGCTTGTTGCAAAGCTTTTTCTGCATTGGCATAGACTTGTACAAAATATTCTTTCATTGGCGCAGAAACGTAGTAATAGGCAAAATCTAAATCTTTATACGGGTCTTCTGCCACAAGGCTAATCAGGGTCAATTCACCATTACAGGCTTTTGCAATTTCAGCAGCATGCTGTACCGCTGCTAAAGAAATTTTGGAACCATCTACAGGTACTAAAATATTCTGAAATGACATTTGAATTTCCCCTTTAAATTTATCAATTTATGTTCAGTACGATGACATTCATCTTACAGTCTATTGATCAATTTACAAGGAGCCTGTTGCTATACAATCTATGCTCGCCCGCGATGTTATAACCGATACAAAAATATGGATTCCGTACAGATCGCCTGAAATTCCAATCAAATTTCGCAGCAAGACTGCCCCTGATTTGACGATTTATTACGATAAATTTTATAGAATAATTTATGCTATAAATCACATATCCATTGATGAAAATTAAATAACAAGAGAGTTGTCTATGCCGCATTCTTACCACCGCGAAAAACATTATATTGAACGCTCTGGATGGTTACGCGCTGCAGTATTGGGTGCAAATGATGGGATTATTTCAGTCACCAGTTTAGTGGTCGGCATGGCAGCCAGTGGTGCCTCTTCACAAACTTTATTGGTCACTTGTATTGCGGGTTTAATTTCAGGTGCAGCCTCTATGGCCGCGGGAGAATATATTTCGGTCAAATCGCAACAAGATATTGAACAAAATGACCTTGCCATGGAAGCACGTGAGTTAGAATTGCATCCTGAACACGAACTAAAAGAGCTTAAAAATATTTATATGTTGCGTGGTTTAGATGAAAACCTTGCCGAACAAGTAGCGCAACAATTAACTGCGCATAATGCTTTAGATGCACATGCACGTGATGAAATTGGAATTTTAGAACATACCTCTGCCCAGCCTTTTACGGCGGCATTTTCATCGGCCTTGGCATTTACCGTGGGTTCACTGTTTCCATTGGTATCCATTCTACTGTTACCAGAACAACAACTCGCTAAAGGCGTCATGTTGGTGGGTGTCATCAGTTTAGGCATCATGGGGGCTTTGGCGAGCTATGTAGGCGGTGCAAGCATGTGGAAAGGTGCTTTGCGCGTCATGGTGTGGGGTATTGTGGCCATGTTGTTCAGTTCATGGATTGGCTCAATGTTCCATGTCGCTGTTGCCTAATTTTAAATTCAGTTAAAGCAGCCCTTAATCTAAACACAGAGAGGGCTGCTTGATCTCTAAACAAGTTAAATTCATTCTTAAAATGCTTGTTCATCTCTAAACCGTTTGCATTGCTACACAATAGCCCTACGTGCTTTACACAATTTTTAAAATCATTTTAAGCCAAGCTTAAGTTTGTAATTCTAGGCTAAAGCATCTCAAAACATCTTCGATTGCATGACGATGACTCAACAGCCGCAACCGCACCGCACACCTTCTATTTTTTCGAGATTTAGATGGAGCGCTCCATCTATTTCATTGTTTAAGTTCAATTTACTGCTAGCTGTTTGGCTAGGCGTGGTCTTAAACTATGGATTTTATGAAAAAATTCATCAATTTACGCCGTATCAGGGCATCAAAGCCACTGGCTTATTAATCGCAACAGTGCTTGTGATTGTGGCGGCGTATCATCTGTTATTGCAGTGGCTGAACTGGCGCTGGAATGCCAAAATAATGGCCAGTATCTTCATTGTGATGGGCGGTTTTAGTGCCTATTTTGTGAATAGTTTGGGTGTTGTCATCACCCCTGACCAAATTCAGAATATGCTGCAAACCGATGTGCGTGAAGTGCGTGATTTGTGGTCTATACGCTTGATCATTTGGAGCACCCTATTGGTGATTGCTCCCCTGTGTTTGGTGTGGATGGTCAATATTCAGGCTACATCGCTACCACGCCAATTTCTACAAAAAACCTTGGCCAGCATGCTATCGCTGGTGTTTATTTTAGGCTTATTGTTTTATTTTTATGTTGATTATGCGGCTATTTTTCGTGAGCATCGTGACTTAAAAGGTATGCTATCCCCCCAAAATGCCATCGCTTCTAGCCTGTCCTATTATAAAAAGAAAGCACCCAAACAACATTTACCCCTGCTGCACTATGGTAAAGATGCGCATCGTATTCAACGCACCCAAGCAGGTACACCACCTAAAATTATGTTGTTGGTGGTCGGTGAAACCGCACGTGCTGAAAGTTTTTCACTCAATGGCTACGCCAAAAATACCAATCCTGAATTATCTAAATTGCCTATTCTCAACTTTAAGCAGGTCAGTTCTTGCGGTACAGCAACCGCTGTCTCTGTACCTTGTATGTTCTCTGGCATGCCCCGTGCAGATTATGATGAGCAACTGGCCAGCCACCGCGAAGGGTTGCTTGATATTGCACAACGTGCAGGCTATCAAGTGACTTGGATTGACAACAATTCAGGCTGTAAAGGTGCATGTGATCGGGTGCAGCAATTTCAGATACCCGCTGCGTTGAAACAGAAATGGTGTGATGCCAGCGGAGAATGCCTAGACGAAATTCTAGTCGATAGCTTGCAAAGCTATTTAAGTCAGCTTGACCCAAAAGATACACGCTCTCATCTGATTGTGTTACATCAAATGGGCAGTCACGGACCTGCATATTACAAACGCTCTACTGCGGCTTATCAACCTTTCCAGCCCATGTGTAACAGCAATGCCATTCAAGGTTGCAGTGCCAATGCCTTGACTAACACGTATGACAACTCAATTGTGTACACCGACCATGTATTGAGTCAGTTGATTCAAACCTTGCAGCAACAAAAACATTATCAAACTGGCTTCTGGTATGTGTCAGATCATGGCGAATCGACAGGTGAGCATGGCTTATATTTACACGGTGCACCGTATTCAATGGCACCAAGCCAGCAAACTCATGTACCTATGCTCATGTGGTTTTCAGAGGCTTGGCAGCAACAACAGCCTGCTCAAGTTAACTGTCTGAAAGCACAGACTGCTCGCACCTTAAGCCATGACAATCTTTTTCCGAGTTTATTAAGTCTATTGGACATAAAAAGCCAAGTGATTGACCCTAAAAATGATATGCTCAATCAATGCGCATCCTCAACATCTACGCTCAACCACGAGTCCGCCCATGCCTAAAATATTAATCATTGAAGATGACTTTATGATTGCCGAGTCGACCCAGACCCTGTTAAAGCTGCAACAGTTTGAGGTTTCGTGGGTCAATAATGGTATTGATGGGTTAAAAGCTTTACAACAGCACAGTTTTGATCTGGTCTTGCTGGATTTAGGCCTACCCATGATGGATGGTATGCAGGTACTGAAAAATATACGGCAACTCTTTCCACAATTACCTGTACTGATTATTTCCGCACGTGATCAGCTACAACAACGGGTTGAAGGTTTAAATCAGGGTGCCGATGATTACTTAATTAAACCTTATGCTTTCGATGAGCTATTGGCCCGAATTCATGCTCTGCTCCGACGCAGTGGACAACCAATTGTTGGCAATGACAGCAGCATTTTACGCTATGGCGATTTAAGCCTAGACACCAAGCAACATCTGGCTAAATTTAAAGGGGACTACATCGAACTGTCTAACCGTGAATGGGCCATATTATTGGCATTGGTCAGTCATCCCAATAAAATTTTTTCTAAAAGTAATTTAGAAGATAAATTATATGATTTTGACAGTGAAGTCAGCAGCAATACCATTGAGGTGTATATTCACCATTTACGCGCCAAACTTGGCAAAGACTTTATTCGTACCATTCGTGGTTTGGGCTACCGTTTAGGATAAAATTAATGCCTTCCTATTCTTTGCAAAAACGCCTGATTATTTATGTTTCTGTTTTTAGTGTGATGCTGGGTTGCGTGTTGGTTTTTGCAGCCTATCGTATTGCACTTGAAGAAATGAACGAAATATTAGATGCGCAAATGCAAAGTCTGGCAGAACGTATTGCAGCCACTCAGCCTCAACCAACCCAAAGCCAAATTGATCTGCAACAGCGTTATAGCGAAGAAGATTTATTTGTCGATATCTGGTCTTATACAGATACTGAATCACCACAACATCCGCATGGCGTCTTGCTTGCTCCTGTCCCTAAAGCGGGTTTTTATAGCCATCAAACTGCATCGGGCTTATGGCATACCTATATTTTGCCGCAACAGAATGTGCAAATTCAGATTAGTCAGCAAAATAGCGTGCGGCAGTATTTGGCACTCGAATTGGCAGCGAATATGTTTATTCCTTATGCCTTATTTTTACCTTTTGCCCTACTCGCTTTAGGTTGGCTGATTCGACATAATTTTCAGCCTTTAAATGCATTTAAAAATGAATTGGCAAGCCGTAAAGCACAAGCACTAGACCCAATTCAGATGCAGCAATATCCTGTTGAGCTTGCTCCCACCATTCAGGAAATGAACCAGTTATTTATGCGTATTTCAAGCGCACAGCAAGAGCAGCGCCAGTTTGTGGCTGACGCTGCGCACGAACTACGCACACCGCTCACCGCACTCAATTTGCAAGTACAGATTTTGCTGCAACAGTTCCCGCACAGTGATGCATTACAGAATTTAAGCCAAGGTGTTTTACGCTTACAACACTTGGTGAATCAATTGCTGAGCCTAGCCAAACAAGATGCATCTGACAGCTTGACCGAACCCAATCAAAGCTTGTCTTTAAATCAAATGACCATTGCCTGCGTGGAACAACTGATTCAATTGGCACTGCAAAAAGACATCGACTTAGGTGTAGAACAACAACAGGAGCTGAATATTTATGGACAAGCCTCTGCAGTCCATTCCATTATTTATAATTTGATTGACAATGCGATCAAATATACCCCTGAACATGGGGTAATTAATGTGTCTATTCTTCAACAAGCTGAAGCAGTGCTGTTGCAAATTGAAGACAGCGGTACAGGTATTGACCCTGCACAATTCAACCAAATTCGACAACGTTTTTACCGCATTCACAACCATGCAGAAATTGGCAGTGGCTTAGGTCTTTCAATTGTCGATAAAGCCACACAGCGCTTAGGCGCAACGCTCGAGTTTTCTAAAAGTACCAGTTTAGGCGGCTTGTGCGTACAGGTAAAATTCCCCTCTACTCCAACGCAACCTCATACAATCCACTCAACAGAGGCTTAAATATATTCCACCGTTTTTTCTGCCTTAACAAACCGATCTGCAAACAACGCATAAGCCATTACATTTAAGCCCCAAATAATCCAGCCAGTCCAAAGCGTATGGCTTAAAAAATGCGCCCCACGCATCATTTGTGCCCAACCCATGGCAAAACCTAAAATCAAAGCAGCAAGTAGAAAAAATATGCCCGCTTAGGCCGTGTAGTGCGATAAATAAAATATCCGACCAATAATGCAAAACCGCTTGAAGCATGTCCACCTGGGAAACAATGCCCTGCTGTAGCACTTAAGTCCCATAAAATTCCCTGCGTTGTAGCCACTGCCATATCCCATGGGCAGGCATGCGCCGATTGTGATTTTAAAATGGCAATTGTGCTTGTTGCGAGCATCACCATAATAAAGAAATACCCAAATTCCCTGCGTCGTGGCTTAAATTTTTCAGAGTAAAAAGACATCAGCCATGCAATGCCATAACTGAGATACACAGCAATTAATACATATTTAACATAGCGATGATTCAACTCTGCCAAAGCCCAGTGCTGACGCAATGGAAATGCAGCATTGACATCTATATAAGCTGTAATCAATTTTAAATCGACTGCGCCCGCAACCGTAAAAAAGTTAAGTAGCAGTATCGCACTGAGAATTAAAAGTAAGCTCTGAGTCAATAAAAAGCGTGTGGTCTGGGGCTGCATATAAAATGCTCTGTAATATGGATAATGGGATGGCTGTGATTTTTAGTTTACTGATGCAGGCAGCAGACAGATCACCCACGTCACTACAATCATGCTTAAGGCAACAAACTGCGCTGCACTGCCCATATCTTTAGCGTTTTTAGACAGCGGATGTTGTTCTAGTGAAATCCGATCGACCACTGCTTCAATGCCAGAATTCAGTAATTCAACAATAAGTGCCAATAAACACACCACCACCATAACCACCTGTTCAGCACGACCGACAGGTACAAAAAAACTGGATGGAATTAAAATTAGATTGAGCAATGCAATTTGCCGAAAGGCAGCTTCTTGGGTAAACGCCGTTTTTAATCCAGCCCATGAATAACGAGCGGCATTGAGAATTCGTTGCACACCAATTGTGCCTTTATAGGGAGAACGAGGAAGCATCATTCCGTCACATTCTAAATGAAGGTGACTCATGCTAGAGGATTCATCTTAAAACTGGCTTAATTGCAGTGGGGTTAATTTATTAAAAATAATTCTTGTTCCATCATGGGATATTGAAAAAAACTAGGATCTATAACTTTTTAATATCTAAAAATCATTGTTTTAGAAAAAATCTCACCTTTTTCAATATCAGAATATTTTAAGTTTTGGATCACCCTACCGCTAAACAACTCACGGTTGCACCAACTGCTCTGCTTCCACTTTTTTCATATCAAATTCAGGACTTTCCTTCGCCTGAATAATTTGTACTGGAATAAAACGCACCTGTACCATACTTGGTTTGCCTCTTGGGTCTAGTTTTAATTTCTGATTCAAATCTGAAATTTTCTGTGCTTGAGGAGCAAGATCACCACGTAAAACTACCCGAACCAAAGTCATGTCACTACGACGGTCAAACTGTACCGTATCAATTAAATTGTTATGCTGATTCAATTGTTCAGCAATGGTCGTTTCTATATGGTTTTCATAAATTTGCTTATTGAGCATAAAAAGAAAATTAAATGTTAAATAAACTCCTAAACCCAATAAAAAAATCAAACTCATTGCATTTCTTTTTATGAATTCCAATACATTACTCTGTACTTCTTCATCTGAACCACGTCTAAAACCAGCCATCCACAATACAAGTGAAGAACTAATTTGTATGGCAACAATATTGGTCATAGCCAATAATGCCGCATTGGCCGCATGTTTCCATTCCAAATGGGCCAATAAAATACCACTCGCCACCAAAGGTGGAACCAAAGCTGTTGCGACCGCAACCCCAACCACAGCCACCGACAGACGTGGAGAAACTGCGGCAAAAGCACCCGCTGCACCGCCAGCGAGCGCAATCATCAAATCCATAATGGTAGGTTGAGTGCGAGATAAAATTTCATGGGTAATAGGAAGATTAATATTGATTAAACCCAACACCACACCAATCACAACAATCATAACCACGCCAAGCACCAAGGTTTTGAATGCTGTTTTAAACAACAACCAACGGTTATCAATAAAAGCTAGCGCAATCCCGGATATTGGCCCAAGCATCATTGCTACTAACATTGCACCAATCACTACTGCAGCAGAATTTGACAATAAGCCATAACCTGCAATAACAGCAGCCAAAGCATTCATAATAAAAAAGGTTTTACTTGGCAGCGCATCGGCCTGAATATTCAGACGCACCTGTTTATGATCAATTTTCTTAGAGTTTTCTCTGGCCGCTTGTTTATATTTGAGTTTTTCCTTGAGCAACTCATATTTTTCTTGTTCGGGGCCATCATCTACCACAATGGTTGCTTCTTTATCTTTATCCATCTTCTGGCCTCGGTTAGGCTAAGCAGGTATAACCTTAAGATTCCTGCTCAGCCGTAGAACGTGTGCAGTTACGCCCACTGTGTTTTGCTTCATACAATTTATTATCTGCTATTTCCAAAACTTCAGAGACATCTTGTGCATCTTTAGGCCAGAAAGAAATGCCTATAGAGATCGTGATTTGCCCCATGTCATGAATAGTGCTTTCCTGCATAGTTTTGCGCAGACGCTCTGCTGCTTTATACGCCACACTTGGCTCACCCGTGGTCATTAACACAACAAACTCTTCACCGCCACTACGGCAACAAATATCATGTTCTCTGAAATTATCTTGCATAAATCGTGCAAGTGTTTGCAACACTAAATCGCCTTTAGCATGCCCATATTGATCATTGACCCTTTTAAAGAAATGGCGAATTCAAACATGAGGTGCGACAGTTTCAAAAGCCTTATGATAATCAACAAGCTGAGCAAACTTCTCTAATGGTGTAAGCCAATCTAACACTTTTCTAGGACGAGTGTTCAGTGACATGGCAACTTGATTTAAATAATGCTGATCTGCCTGATTTAAATCAATCCCTTTAGGTAAATATTGCCT
>NZ_JAAZQW010000020.1:0-42670 GCF_012371415.1 Acinetobacter sp. A3 | reverse complement strand
TTTTTATGCCTGAATTAAAATTAAAAAGAATAAAAATAAAGAACACCAAAAAATAAAACCATCAATGGATGGTTTTAAATTGGTCTAGTTTGACTGAAGTGTTATCAAGCAAATAATTGAGTAACAGCACACCAAAGGATAGCAAGAATCGCAATTGCAACAATAGGCTCTAAAACTTTAGACCATGTTGGAACAGTTGCTTCTATAAGCTCAATTTCTGCGTGATTGTCGTGGCTATGTTGTTGAACCATTTGATTAAACTCCTTCATTGATGCTTCTAATGATAGCTCTTCTTGTGGAATTGGTTTAGAGCCTTTTAGCTCTGTTAGTTCGTTTGTTGACCAAATCCAATCATCAGCCTGACCAGATAAATGCTCGATTTGGCCAAGCAATAACTCGCCTATGCCTTTATTACCAAAATTGCCAGTATGATCCAGTTGCTTGAGCTCAGCCAATTGTAAGGCTAGTATTTCACTAATGTTGTGCTCTAGTTCGGTTTTGCTTAGTGTGGATTCATTGGCAGTTGATGTGGTTAGGCGGCGTGCAACTTCTTGAATATAGAGTTCATCTTGGCTATCTATTTCCTGATAAAGTTTTTGATTATCTTCACGCCATAAACTTACCAATTTACCTAGGCTGAGTGCGTTAATTTCTTGAATATATTGATCACGCTCTACCGAGTCATATTGTTTCAAAAGCGATGGCTTTTGAAGTTTAATCTGCGCTGCAAAATATTGTACTAAATCAAAAGCCATTCACTACTCCATTGTTTTAATCTAATAATCTAAGGCTTGGTTTTTTCTTAGTTTGTTCGGGTTTTTCTTCAGTCTTTAATTCTAAAGCATCTTCATCATTTTGGATATGTTGATACTCGCTCGGATCAAAGAATAAGCCTTGTCCATTTTCTCGAGCGTAAATCCCTAGTACCGCATTCATTGGCACATATAAGTCGCGTGAAACACCACCAAAGCGTGCGGAGAATGTAATTGCATCATTGCTCATGTGTAAGGCGTGTACAGCATGTGGAACAATGTTTAATACTATCTGACCATCCTGCACAAATTGTTCAGGAACAAGCGTATTCGGCTGTGTAGCGTCTACCAATAAATGTGGCGTGAGTTGGTTGTCGCAAATCCAGTCATAAATTGCGCGAGCTAAATAGGGACGGGTCGGACTTAAGTTGATTTCAGATTCAGACATAATGTGCTCTTTAAGTATGAATTAAAAATTCCTGATAGCGGTTTTTTTCCTGCAATGTCATTGATTTTAAAAATGCAGGGCGATTAAAAATACGCTGGCAATAGAGAAAAATAGGTCTACAGTGTTGTTTGGGTAGCTCAATGCCCATGGCTTTGAGTCGTATAAATAATGGCGCTAGCATGCAGTCTAAAATATTAAATGTTTCAGACATAAAAAAAGGATAATGTTGAAACAGTGGTGTGAGTGAAATGAGTGTATCACGTAATTGTTTTTGTGCTGTACGTTGTGCTTGGCTATTTAAGCTGTCAGGGTGGCGCAGCATGTCATCGGCGAGCTTGAACCAATCGTGCTCAAAGCGCCAGATATATTGACGTTGTTCTGCGCGTGGCATAGGGGCATCGGCATAGAGCTTATTTTGTCGATAACGATCATCTAGATATTCTGAAATTATGCTGCTATTGAATAATTTGAGATCATTTTCTAATAATATGGGCAATTGATTGTAGGGATTGAGACTAGCGAGGTCTTCATCCTCATGATCGACAAGAATCAGTTGATATTTGATTTGTTTTTCGGCAAGAACGTAACGAATCCAATGTGAGCGAAAGTCGTCTGCATGACTATAGAGGGTGATGCCTTGTAAAGGTGCGTTTTCGACTGACATAATCCGATATAAAACCAAATGAATAGAATAGGATACTAGACTTGGTGACTAAAATCACGCAGCAAACCTGACAAAAGTGTATGAGATATTTATTGAGATGCTGATTGGGTTTTATAAGTAGCTAAAGTGTAGATTTTGGTTGAATCGTATATCTTGGTGTTGTTATGCAAATAAAAAAGCCTTGGAAAATCCAAGGCTTTTTGTGTCCGATTCGGTAAACGAATTAACGTTTAGAGAATTGTGGACGTTTACGTGCTTTACGTAAACCAAGTTTCTTACGTTCAACTTCACGAGCATCACGAGTAACGAAACCAGCTTGACGAAGAGCAGGTTTTAAAGTGTCGTCAGATGCGATCAATGCACGAGTAATACCGTGACGGATAGCACCAGCTTGACCACCAATACCACCACCAGCAACAGTGATGTAAAGGTCATATTTGTCAGTAGCTTCAAGAAGTTCTAACGGTTGACGTACGATCATACGAGCAGTTTCACGACCGAAATATTGCTCAAGAGTACGGTTGTTAATTACGAGTTTACCTGTACCAGCTGATAAGAAAACACGTGCAGTTGCGGTCTTACGGCGACCTGTACCATAATTAGTAGCCATGTGCTGTATCCCTTAGATGTCCAAAACTTGTGGCTGTTGAGCTGTGTGAGGATGCTCAGCACCAGCGTACACTTTCATTTTCTTGATCATAGCATAACCAAGAGGACCTTTTGGCAACATGCCTTTTACAGCGCGTTGGAAGATTTCTTCTGGTTTGTGAGCAACTAATTTCTCGAAATTAGTTTCACGGATACCACCAGGGAAACCAGTGTGGCGATAGTATTTCTTATCAAGTGATTTGTTACCAGTCACTTGAACTTGCTCAGCATTGATAACAACGATGTAGTCACCAGTGTCAACGTGAGGAGTATAAGAAGTTTTGTGCTTACCGCGTAAACGACGAGCGATTTCTGTCGCAAGGCGACCTAGAGTTTTGCCAGAAGCATCAACAACGTACCAGTCGTGTTGAACTTCAGCTGGCTTAGCGCTGAGAGTTTTCATTAAACCACTACCTATTATAGTTGGTTTGGACTATGGAAGCTGTCCAAACAAAAAGGAGTCCGAATTCTACCTGAAATTAACTAGAACCACAATGGAAATGTCACATTTTAAGCGCTATATTTTAGCGAGCTTAAATACAAAAGAAAAGTTGAATAAATTTGTAACATTCAACATTAAAAGCCTAGATTTATGCTGTTTTAAATCGCCTTTATAGGGATATAAGTAAAGTTTTTAGTAGACAATATTGAAACAAAAGGGGGGATAGGATGTCGCAAGATTTGCAATCAGAAATACAGCAGCAGTCTGATCTACCTACTTCAAAATTCATTAAATTTATTGCTGGATGTTTTATTACATTGCTCAGTGTCTATATGCTGGCTTTTGTAGTATTGGGTGCTGTATATGGTGTGGATGTGTTTAGCATCTTATTACTGTATTCAATTTTTTTCCATTTAGCACTTTTCCCATTTTTATTGTATGGCGTTGGTGGAATCATTTTGCTGTGTTTAGCAGACACCCAATATCGGGAGGTGCTGAAAAAATCACAAAAAATATTGATGATGGGGCTGTTATTGGGTGTTGCTGTTACCGCTATTTCTGAATGGGCGCATGTGCAAGGGATTTTGCAGACTCGATTTATCTTGGACTGGAAATAAAACAATCAACTAAGATGGCGCTATACTTTAATTATCCTTAGATAAATCTGGACTGAGCATTTATGCGACCTTTATATGTCACCAGTGGTGAACCCGCAGGGATTGGACCTGATATTTGCTTGAGTTTGGCAGACCGAGTGGATGAGCGTCCAATTGTGGTATTGGCAGATCATCAATTATTACAACAACGTGCCGAAATTCTAAACCAAAAAGTCGAATTGATTGAATATTTAGGTCAGCAGCACGCAGCTGCAGTGGGGCAGTTGTATGTTGAACATGTGCCCTTGGCCGCAGAGGTACAACTTGGTCATTTAAATGCTCAAAATGCGGCTTATGTGTTAGAGCAATTACGTCGTTCTGCATCGTATGCCATGACGGGTAAAAGTGTCGGTGTTGCGACAGCGCCAGTACAAAAATCGATTATTAATGAAGCGGGCATTTCGTTTAGTGGACATACTGAATATTATCAGGAGTTTGCAGGTGTAGAACGTGTGGTGATGATGTTGGCGACTAAAACGCTACGTGTTGCCCTCGTAACAACGCATTTACCGTTACGTGCAGTTGCAGATGCGATTAGCAAAACACGTTTGCAGCAGGTGATTGATATTTTGCTGCATGATTTAAAAAGTAAATTTAAGATCGAGCATCCTAAAGTGTTGGTGTGTGGTTTGAATCCACATGCGGGTGAAGATGGTTATTTAGGCATGGAAGAAATTGAAGTCATTAATCCTGTGCTGCAAAATTACCGTAACCGTGGGGAAAACCTAAGCCTGAGTTTGCCTGCAGATACGTTGTTTACCCCTGAAAATTTAAAAGATGCTGATGCAGTATTGGCGATGTATCACGATCAGGGTTTACCTGTGTTAAAATCTCAGGGCTTTGGTGAAGCAATTAATATTACTTTAGGCTTACCGTTTATTCGCACTTCAGTCGATCACGGCACAGCGCTCTCCCTCGCAGGTACAGGACTTGCGAAAAGTTCTAGCTTGCATGTTGCTGTCGATTTAGCGCTGGATTTAGCACGTTCATAATCTCAGCTTGGAAATCTTTATGTATCAAATTAATGCCCTAAACCCAAAGGAAGAAGGGCATCAGGCTCGTAAACGCTTTGGTCAAAACTTTTTACATGACCAACGTGTGATTGCCAAAATTGTACGCTCTGTTAACCCACGTCCGGGTGATAATATTATCGAGATTGGGCCGGGTTTGGCTGCATTGACCTCACCTTTAATTGGTGAGTGTGATGCCTTGACTGTAGTGGAGTTAGACCGTGATTTGGCTGCAGGCTTGCCAGGGCGTGTACCGCATCCCGAACGCTTGACCATTGTTGAAAGTGATGCCCTGAAATACGATTTTAGTGAATTATTTGCTGAAGGCCGTCCTTTACGTGTGGTCGGGAACTTGCCTTACAATATTTCGACTCCGTTATTGTTCCATCTCTTAGAATTTGGCGACAAAGTCAAAGACATGCACTTTATGCTGCAAAAAGAAGTGGTGGATCGTATTACCGCATCGCCAAACACCAAAGAATATGGGCGTTTGTCGGTGATGATGCAATATTACTGCAAGCCAACCTTCTTGTTTGAAGTGCCGCCTGGTGCATTTAACCCACCGCCTAAAGTGACTTCTGCTGTATTTCGCTTAGAACCCTATGCAACCAAACCAATTATTGCCAAAGATGAAAAGGCATTGGCACGTTTGGTGTCGCATGTTTTTACCCAGCGTCGTAAAACTTTACGTAATAGCTTAAAAGGCATGTTGGCTGAAGATGCATTTGAGCGTGCAGGGGTAGACCCAATGGCACGTCCTGAAACTTTAAGTTTGGAAGCATTTGTCGCATTGGCAGATCAAATGGTGAGTTAATGGCAGAAATTCGATACAACTATGTGATTGGCGATGTACAGGGCTGCTTTGAAGCCCTGAAACTGTTACTTAAAGAAATACAGTTTGACCCTGATCAGGATTTTATCTGGTTTGCTGGCGACTTGGTTGCACGTGGTGAAAACTCAATTGGTGCATTGCGCTTTATTAAAAAACTGGTCGATCGCGGCGTTGCAGCAACAGTTTTAGGCAATCACGATTTGACGCTGTTAGCAGGCGCACGTGGCTTAAAGAAAATTAAAGAGCAAGACAATACCCGCGATGTAATTGATGCGATTGACAGTGATGATTTAATTGACTGGCTACGCAAACAGCCTTTGTGTCTTTTTCCGAATGAAAATACGATTTTGACCCATGCAGGTATTTCCCATATTTGGGATGCTGCACAAACAGCAGCCTATGCTAAAGAAGTCGAAGCGGTCATTGGGCATGAAGATTTTGCTGTGGTGGATGCATTTTTTAAGGAAATGTATGGGGCAGAACCTACAGTTTGGTCGGATGATTTAACGGGACATGCGCGTTTACGTTGTATTACCAATTATTTGACCCGTATGCGTTTAGCCAATTTACAGGGTGGTTTGGAGTTCAGCTTTAAAGATGCCTTAGATGACCCGATGCCAGAAGGTTTTAAACCGTGGTTTGAATATCCATCTTTAGCTGCGCAAACACATCAAATCGTATTTGGTCATTGGGCGGCATTGCAAGGGAAAAGGGTAGCTGACAATATTCAAAATGTAGATGGCGGTTGTGTGTGGGGCAATCAGCTCATGGCGTATCGTTTGGAAGATCAGCAATTGTTTGCAGTGGATAATCCGCTGGCAGAATGGTAACAATACTTTATCTTTATAATTTGAAAATGTGATGTCGAAATGAAAACAGCCACCTATTAAAGTGGCTATTTTTATCTTGAATTTTATTGAATCCGAATCCAAGTTTGGCTTCGACCTAGTGTAGATACCCCCATATAAGCACGCAAAGTCAAGCGCTTACCTGTCGAGTTGAGGCGAATTTTTGCATCGTAAATACGACCTGCCAATGGATCAATTACGCGTCCTTTTTCGTAATTATTGCTGTCTTTGACTTGTTGTAAGCCTTTTAAAATGTCCATCCCTAAAATAGGTTGGTTAGTATAGGGCGCAGGGCATTTATTACAGAGTTCACGTGGGGTATAACCTGGACGTGGAGTTACTTTAATAATTTTACCCGTATAGGTTTGATTGGCTTCTTTACGAATTTCGATGACAGCTTTGGGTGAGCCTGTTTTATCATCAATTTGTTGCCAAGTGCCCGCTAAATCTTGTGCCATCGCCAAAGTGCTAAGGCTGCCGAAGATGACGGCTATTCCTAAAGCCAATTTTTGAATCATTTTATTTCCCTTACTCGGTCTTTGCAGCTAGTCTAATCTCTGAATAGGGCTTGAACAAAGCCCTGAGGATCTTGAAAAAATGACCGATGCGACACTATGCGTTAGATTTTATTGACGAATCCACGTTTGTGTCCGACCAATGGCGGAAATTCCGACATAACCACGCAAGGTTAGGCGTTTACCGTTGGCAGCAAGACGTCCTTTTAAGCTGTACATTTTGCCTGCAAGTGGATCAAGAATACGCCCGTTGGCATAGTTGTTGTTATCCACATGTTGTAAACCTTTAATAATTTCTAAGCCTACAAGTGGTTTATTGGTATATGGTGCAGGGCAATCGACACAAATGGTTTTAGGGGTATAGCCTGCACGTGGTGTGACTTTGACAATTTTACCCGTAAACGTGCCATTTTCCGCTTTGGTAATTTCAATTAAAGCCTTAGGTGAGCCAGTTTTGTCATCAATGCTTTGCCAAGTTCCAGTTAAGTCTGCAGCAAATAAACTGCCACTGAACATTAAGCTTGCAAATGCACCTATCAGTAAATTTTTCTTCATATCAGTTCCTTTGATTGCCGAAATTGATCACAGAGGTTTATTCAAGATATAAAGCGAGTTGTGGTAGGAGTCAAGCGATTTGAGAAAAAATTAATCTTAAAGTTGCGACTAAAATGTAAGAAAACCAATAAAAAATGCCACGAACGTGTGGCATTTTAAGTGAAAAGTGAAGCAATTAATTAGTCGCTTTTAATCCAAGTTTGGCTACGTCCTAAAGCAGATACGCCCACATAACCACGCATGGTCAGACGTTTGCCATTGCTGCTTAATTTGGCTTTGGTGCTGTAGATATTGCCGTTTAATGGGTCAATAATTTTTCCACCAGAGAAGTTAGTACCACCTGTATGTTTTAAGCCTTTAAGTATATCCATTCCTAAAATAGGTTGGTTGGTATAAGGCGCAGGACAGTTGACACAGGTATCTTTAGGGGTGTAGCCAGGACGAGGGGTAACTTTGACAATTTTAGCCGTATAGGTGCCATTGGCTTCCTGACGAATTTCTAAAATTGCTTTTGATGAACCTGTTTTGTCATCAATATTTTTCCAAGTACCCGTAATATCTTGAGCTAGCGCAAAACTTCCTAACGCTGAGCAGATTAAGGCAACGGTGAGTTTCATCTTGACCATGTTCAATGTTCCTTGTTTTTGGCTAACTGGATATTTCATAGTAAAAAGAAAGTTAAAACTCGACAAGTCTAAATAAGTGATTGCTCAGTCACATTTTTTGTAAATACAGTATAAAAGTTGGCAGCCATACTGCGGTAAATACTGCATTGACGGCCATACCAAAGGCGGCATAACGTCCAGCTACGCTACCACGTTGCCAAGCTTGGGCGGTCCCAATTGCATGCGCAGCCAGACCTAAAGCCAAACCAGAGGCACGTTCATCATTGATGTGTCTTAAAATAAAAGGTGAGAAAGCAGCACCTACAACACCCGATAAAATCACAATCAAGACAGCCAGTTGAATTGGGGCTTCCAAAAGTGTGGCGATGTTAATGGCAATAGGTGTGGTTACGGCACGTGTAGCAAAGGCCATAATATCGGCACTAGACATGTGTAAGGTATATGCCAGTCCCATAGGTAGGGCTACAGCACTGATGCTGGCAAATAGTAAAATGCCTAAAATGGCTTTTAGTGGTAAATCGTCATAACGCATAGCGGCCAGTGGAATGGCCAGTGCCACCGTCACATAACCCAATAATTGATTAAAAATAGGGTTGGTTTGCGCCATGTAATTTTCGTAAGGAATCCCAAAAATGTATAACAGCAGCAGCACAAAGAACATGCCAAAGACAATTACAGGAATTTGCGGCACTTTTTGGTTGCAAGGTTTTGCCAGAACATAGGCAATGAGGGTGATTAAAAAACCATATAAAACAGATAACATTTTAATCTCCTACAACCAGCGTTTTGCCATTTTGGCATAGAGCCAAAGCGGAATGAGGGTGCTGATACACAGTACAATCAGAAAGATTGGTATTTGTTTGCCCATGTGGGTCAGCATGATCAGTGAACCTGCGCTAATAGGTAAAAAGGCAAATGCACTTTCTTTCATGATTTTGTTGTTGGTATCGACCAAACGAGCAGGAATTTTGCTGAGTTTGCGCCAAGTAAATAAGACCGCCAATAAACTGAGCAAGCCCACTAAATTGCCAAGTTCTGGGTGATTAAACTGAGTCATGATCCATACTGCGGCTTCACGAAACACAATAATCAAGAGGAGTGTGCCGATCCATGCTGGCCAGTCTATCTGTTTTATTCTGCTCATTTTGATCTTTCGTTAAAATTTCACTTATCACGTTTTAACCGATCTGATCATCAATTTCAAATGCTTCTAACGGACGTTTAAATTGTTCCGCCTGCGCACCTAAAATTTCTTCAATCGGTAAATGTGCCTGTTTAATCAGTTGTTCCAATTTGTGAGGCGCCATATTGACCTGTAGCAGCAATTGTCCCTGATCATCATAGTGTTCAGATTGAATGACGTTCAGTTCATACAGTTGATTGCGCAATTTGCCATAGGCAGGTTGTAGTTTGAGTTCAAATGGCTGAATTTGTCCCATCAGACACTCATGCACGGCCTGTTTTAATAACTCCAATCCTTGGCCTGAATGCGCTGAAACATAAACACGGTCAGGTTGATGCGGTTTGGCATAGACAATTTTGGCCGTTTCACCTGACACATCAATTTTATTGTAAACCCGAAGAATAGGCACATCTGCGCCAATTTCTTTGAGTACGCCTTCCACCGCTTCAATTTGTTCCATCAGGTCGAGGCTGCTTGAATCAATCACATGCAACAGCAAACTGGCTTCCAAGGTTTCTTCCAATGTGGCTTTAAAAGACTCCACCAGTGAGTGAGAAAGGTTGCGTACAAAACCTACGGTATCTGCGAGGACTAAGCGACCAATGCCATCCCATTCTAAGCGGCGTAGCGTGGGGTCAAGGGTTGCAAACAGTTGGTCTGCCGCATAGACATCACTTTGTGCCAAAATATTAAATAGGGTAGATTTTCCTGCATTGGTATAGCCAACCAGCGACACGGTTGGAATAGCGGCTTTTTGTCGTGCTACTCTGCCTTGGGCACGGGTTTGACGCACTTTGTCGAGTTTGGCTTTGAGTTGCCCCATACGAATACGTAATAGGCGGCGGTCTGTTTCAAGTAAGGTTTCGCCTGGCCCACGTAAGCCGATACCACCTTTTTGGCTGTCTAGGTTGCTGCGACTGCGCACCAAGCGTGAAGACAGGTGTTGTAATTGTGCCAATTCAACTTGTAATTTACCTTCGTAAGTACGGGCACGCTGGGCAAAAATATCTAAAATCAGTTCGGTACGATCGACCACACGGCACTGCATCACTTTTTCTAAATTACGTGCCTGCGCGGGGCTGAGTGCATGGTCAAAAATCACCAAATTAGCATCGTGCTGTTGTACCAATACGGCAATTTCTTCGGCTTTGCCTGAGCCAATAAACAGTTTGGCATCGGGTTTGCTGCGTTGTGTGTAGACGTGTTGTACGACCTCTGCACCTGCAGATTCAGCCAAGAGCTGAAATTCTTCTGCATCTAAGTCTTCGAGTATTTGTACCTGAACACTCACCAGTACAACACGTTCGCCTTCTTGATGAGGCACAAAATTTTCCACTCAGCGCAATCTCCCTACTAAAGCTTTATTCTAGTAGAAAAACTGATCGTGCAGGGAATTAGATGACTGGATTTTTTTGTGCCTATCTTTATTGCTATTTAGGCGTTGGTCACAGCAATTGGGGGGATTTCTATACTGAATTTGCCTCATTTAAATTTTGCAAAAAGTCGCATTTTTAGCGGGCAGATTCGGTTTTTATTATCAATGCAAGTTCAGATTGAACAGTATAGAATGAGCAAAATATGTGTTGTTCGATCTATAGACCAAGTTTACTTGCGACTTATATTCGATATTTTGCGTTTAACAATTAGTGATCACCTTATGAACCCAGCTGTTGAAACTCATTCCTCTCCAATTCATGGCTTTGCCAAGTTTGCCTTATACAGCAAAAAAGTACTGGCCACAGCGGGAGCTATTGGCGAAGGGTTTTATCTGGTCTATCGTCACCAATTGTATAAAGACACCAACAACCCGCATAACACCCGTTATGTGCAGTATTTTTGCCGTCAGTTGTGCAAAGTTTTTAATATTGAAGTGCAAGTTCATGGTGAAATTCCGCATGATCCTGCGCTATGGGTCAGCAATCATATTTCATGGTTAGATGTTGCTGTGTTGGGTTCAAGTGCTCGGGTCTTTTTTCTTGCCAAGGCTGAAATTGAAAAATGGCCGTTATTGGGTAAATTAGCCAAAGGTGGCGGGACGCTATTTATTAAGCGTGGCTCTGGAGACTCAGTCAAAATTCGTGAACAAATCACGCAATTTTTAAAGCAGGATATTCCTGTGTTATTTTTCCCTGAAGCAACGACTTCAGATGGTACTAAAATTAAAAAAGTACATGGTCGTATTTTAGGGGCTGCAATTGAAGCCAAACGCCCAGTACAAATTTGTTTGATTTGTTATGTGAATCAACAGGGTGAGCTAGATACCGTTGCTCCGTTCATTAATGACATGACTTTTGTAGACCATGTGAAAGATGTGTTGGAAATGCCTAAAGTAACGGCACATTTAATGGCACTGCCTGCAATTTCGGTAGAAGGTCACAACATAGAATCTTTAACTGCCGTGGTGCAAGCGAACATGACCGAAGGTTTGGCAGAGTTACATGCTAAAGTGTTGAAACCACAAGCGGCTGCATCATAAAAGCGGTGTGAGCTGAGCTGATTTAAAAATCAGCTCATGCATATAAACAAGTTAAGACTACATAAAGCCTTCAATTGGCAGCCATGAGGCGACTTTCATAGCCGCACGTTGATACCATTTCATACCTGGCTCTTTTTTCAGAATTTTGGTTTCACCTTGTGGTGTTTTCATTTGCCACTGAATATTCTGCTGTGCATCTAGAACCAGTTTGTAGGCATATTTAGCCAAATTGGCATCCATGGTTTGGTGTACGGCACGGGCCAAAGGTGGGCTGTTTAAAATCACACCGATTTCAGTATTTAAATAAGCCGAACGTGGATCAAAATTAAAAGAACCAATAAAGACTTGTTTTTCATCTAAAGCCATGAGTTTGGCATGCAAGCTGGAACGGCTCAGACCTTTCATGCTGACTTTGGCTTTTTTGGAAATTTCATCGGTATGGGTGTTGAGGTTTTCCACTTCAGGGCGAGCCAAGAATTCATACAGTTGCACATTGTTGGCCAGTAAATCCTGCCGATATTTGGCATAAAACGCATGTACCACAGGTACATCATTGGCTTTAAAGGAGTTGGTCAAGACACGTACCTGAATACCATCATCGGCTAAGTCTTTAAGTTTTTGAGCACCAGACTGTTCAGGGACGAAGTAGGCCGAAATAATATCGACACTATCGCTGGGCTTTTCCAAGTGATTGAGTAACTGAAAATTGAGATGCTCTTCTTTAGAGGCACGATCTTTAATTTTGCTTGGAGCATCTTTGACGACTTCGGCACTGACCCAATCAAACTGGATGTTGTGCATCATCCATTCTTCAATGGCTTTGGAGCGTCTAACCAAGTCTAGATAATTTTGTACAGTGGCTTCTTGGTAGTGTTGTTCGAGTTGTTGCTTTAGACCTTCATAACGCAAGGTGTAATGGCGTGGATTGACCAGTTGCTTGACTGAATAGGCGTAGTCATCATTCCAGTATTCATCAAAAGAATGGATGATTTCATCGGAAGCTGAGCCGACCAGCATGACATCCACATCGGAAAATTGATAATTTTCACTGACGTTATAGTACTGATTACTCATATTGCGACCACCAATCAGAGAAATTTGGTTATCGGCAATAAAGCTTTTGTTGTGCATGCGACGGTTAATACGTTTTAAATCCAGAATCATGTCCATCGCACGATAATGACGAAAGCGATACGGGTTATATAGTTTGATGTCGATGTTGCTGTGCTGATCGAGTGCGAGATAAATGCCTTCCATTTTCTTAGCATTGTTATCATCGACCAACAAACGCACTTTTACCCCACGATCTGCTGCACGAATAATGGCATGTAGCGCAAGTGCACCAATTTTGTCGTTATCCCAAATATAATATTGTAGGTCTAAAGACTTTTCTGCTCTATTAATCAGGTAGATGCGGGCTGCTAAAGCTTCTAGCGGGTCATACAGAACATGATATCCCGTCAGTTGTGGATTTTTCTCACGTAGTGGCAGCACGATTTTGGCCAAACTGGTTTGGTCGGTTGCAGTTTCAAATGCCATCTGAATTGGATGTTCAATTTGTTTGGGCAAGGTACTGCAGCCTGAACTGGTCAGAATAAGGGCACAACTCAGCCATAACACATGGCGGCGCTGGAGGTTGCATCGAATGGATGAGCTGTGGTCTGCCAAATTCAATTCCTTTTCTGCAGATGGGGAGAAAATAAGTCAAAAATAGAGTTTGAGTATAATTGTCAGCTATGAAAAGATAAATATGACAATGGTGTGTAGACGACGAGCAAAGGTGCCGTGTTGCTATCTCAATGACAGCAACATTGAGCAGCTGCAGTATGACGTAACAGAGAACAATTATGTGGAATAATGATTCGGTGGTGTTGTATTTTTATATTGGCATGGCAATTTTAGCGGTGTGGGCGGTTTCGCAAGCATGGCGCAGTCAGGCCAATACCGAAACCATTCATCCGTTCAAAGCCTTTGTGCATTTATTGGCATTTTATTTGTCTTATCTGTTGCCGCCATTGGTGTTCTTTAGTATCTATGCTGGGATGCAAGGCTATTATTCTGTTCATGAAGCGATTTTTGTATTTGTGGTTAGCGCCGTATTGAGTTATGCACGTTTTATAGAACCGCATTTAATTCAGGTAAAAACCACTAAATATCAGATTCATGCAGACCGCCGTTTATTAAAGCCTGTCAAAATTGCCTTAATTGCAGATTTACATATTGGTTTGTTTTCTGGGCATGAACGTCAGCTCAAGCAAATTGTGAAAAAAATCAATTTGCAAAACCCCGATATTGTGGTCGTGGCGGGAGATTGGACCTATGAACCTGAAAATAAACTGGCTCAGGAACTTGCTGTATTAAAAGAGATTTGTGCGCCTGTGTATTCGGTCAATGGGAACCATGATGAACAGTACCCAGGTCCGCCTATTCAAGAACTTTTACAAACGGCTTTGGCACAAAATAATGTAATTGATATTGAAGGGAAGATTGTCGAGTTTGACGAGTTCCGTTTGTTGGGTATTGGCGATTTGTGGGCAGGTAAAACTGACATGCGTTTTATGCCCGATTTACCTCAAGACAAGCCGTGGGTGTTGTTATCACATAACCCAGATACAGTAGATATGGTACCTAAATTACCAACTCGTCCGCTGATGTTGGCAGGACATACCCATGGTGGGCAAGTTGAGTTGCCATGGTTAACCGATTATGTGATGAAAAAAGTATCGATTTTAGGGCATAAAAAAGGTTTATATCGGCATGATCATGCTGATGTTTTTGTGACGGTGGGCACGGGCATGGTGGGTGTGCCGTTTCGTTTTGGCGTGCCGCCTACCATTGATATTATTGAATTGTTATGACATTAATTTAAATAAAAAACCAGCCTCGGCTGGTTTTTTAATGTGATTTTATTTACTTAGATTTGATTGTTCACATCATCATGCTTGGTTTCACGAATCAGTAAAAAAGCCATTAAAGATAAGATAGATGCTGCACTCAGGTAATAGCCGACTGCTGCTAAGCCATAGCTGGTGGCAAGTTTAGTAGCAATGAGTGGGGCAAAAGATGCACCAAAAATACCTGCCAAGTTAAAGGTCAAGGCAGAACCTGTGTAGCGAACAGAAGTTGGAAAAATCTCGGATAAGACCGTACCAATTGGCCCATAGGTCAGTCCCATAATGGCCAAGCCAATGCACAGGAAAATAAAGACCACCCATGTACTGCCCGAAGCAAGCATATCGGCAAAGAATAAACCAAAAATCGCTGAGATAATACACACTGCAATTGACGTAGTTTTACGCCCAAATTTTTCTGCCAATACCGCAGACAAAGGAATAAAAGCCGCAAAGCATAAGGTGGCTAACAGTTGAAGTTTTAAAAACTCTTCACGTGAATAGCCTAATTGTTTGGTGCCCCATTGTAAGGCAAATACCGTGGTTAGATAAAACACCACAAAGGTACAAATAGCAGCTACGGTACCTAAAACCAGCATTTTAGAATGCTTTTTAAAGACCTGAATAAATGGCACATTCACTTCTTTTTGTTTATTGAGCACTTTTTGAAAGGCTGGGGTTTCATGTAATTTTAAGCGAATCCATAAACCTACAATGACCAGTAAGGCACTGGAAATAAATGGAATACGCCAACCCCACGCCATAAAGTCTTGTTCAGACATTAAAGCACCTAAAGTTAAGAAAGAGCCTGTCGCCAGAATGAAGCCAATGGGTGCGCCTAATTGCGGGAACATACCATACCAAGCTCGCTTGCCTTCGGGTGCATTTTCAGTGGCTAATAGTACTGCCCCCGACCATTCTCCACCTAAGCCTAAGCCTTGTCCTAAACGGCATAGTGCCAAAAGTAAGGGTGCAACAATACCAATTTGTGTATAAGTTGGCAGTAAGCCAATACAGACGGTGGAAATGCCCATGGTCAGTAAGGCTGCAACCAAGGTGGCTTTGCGCCCAATCCGATCACCCAAATGTCCAAACAGGGCTGCACCAATAGGACGTGCAATAAAGGCAATTGCAAAGGTGGCCAGTGACTGAATGGTGGCAGTCATTGGGTCGGTACTGGTCGGAAAGAACAGATAGGGGAAGATGATCACTGCCGCAGTGGCATAGATATAAAAGTCAAAAAACTCGATGGTTGTACCGACTAAGCTTGCAGTCAGTACTCGAAATTTAGAATTTTGAGTCGGCTGTTCAGCGGCAGCAGTAGATGAAGATGCCATACAGGACCTTATGTAAGTGAATTTGAAAATATAATTCAGCACAGACAGAAGAGGTGCAGCTGTAATCGCAAATACTTCTTGCAGTTATACTTTTTTGAACAAGAAATAAGTCAAAAGATGTTATCTCAGGACTTAATCAAATACTGAGAAATCCACACATGATGGATGACTGTATCTTTAGAGCGATTAAATCACATACAGATAAATTGACAAAAAGTGCGCTCCTGCACCAATCAAGACAAATACATGCCAAATTGCGTGGGTATATCTTACGCGTTTTAAGGCATAAAACAATGCACCCACCGTGTAAGCAAGGCCACCAATCAGTAAAAAAGTTAGTGCTTGGCTGCTTAAATAGGCCTGCATATCATCCATGACCAAAACGGCCAACCAGCCCATGACCAAATAAGCAATTAAAGAAATTTTATGAAAACGGTTGATAAATACCAGTTTGAACAAGGTGCCAATTAGGGCAATGATCCACAGTGCAATTAATAAATATTGTGCTTTGGGCGTAGGGATGGCAATAGAGAGAAAAGGGGTGTAGGTGCCTGCAATTAAATAATAAATGGCAGTGTGATCAAGCTTTTTATAAAAATAGCGGCGGTCTGCAGCAGTTGCCATGTGATACAGCATAGAGGCAGAAAAGAGCAACACCATACTAATGGCATAGGCCCATAAACCTAGCCATTGTCCTGTACTCAGGTATGCGCCTTTGATCAGTAAAAAAATACCGCCAATTAATGCCAAAGCTGCACCAATACCGTGGCTCAGATAGTTAATCCGTTCCTCTTGATGGTCATAATCTGGTACTAAAGGCGCATTCAATTTCATAGGTGTTCTTTTTTATTTATACAACTGTATAGTAATTCAATTTTGCTTTTAGGGTAATAACATTTAAACTTGAATTGTAATTTTTTCAGGTTTTCACTATGTCGACTTTGGCTTCTCCCTCTGCGCAGGAACAACAATTCTTGGAGGCTTTTCAGCAAGCCATTGATACACAAAAACTTGATCGTGTGGTACTTAGCCAGTACAAAGGCGAATTGGAACAATTAGAAAAAATTACCCTGCGTATTATTCAACTCAATCAAGAGCAGGTATTGAGTTGTTTGTATCGTCATAAAACGCAGGATATCACCAAAAATTATCCTTTGGCGCAAGCCCAGTCACAATTGAGTCAGTTATTGGCAGATTGTAAACAGGCGAATTTATTTACCCTAGATCAAGAAATTCAGCTTAAAAAGAATAAAAAGAAAGCCATGCTCAGTATGAGTAAAGCGGTAACGTCTGCTGCAAAACCCAAAGAGCAACAAGGGCATGATCGTGAAAAGCAACGCTATGTCGAGCAAAGTAGTCCTTTTTTACAGCCTCTAGGTATTACTGATGCGCAGGCGCAGATTATTCCAAGCATGGCGCGTAAGTGGAAACAGATTAATAAATTTATTGAAATTTTTGCGGGTGCATTGGCGCATATTCATCTTTCTGAGCAAAGCGTGCGTGTGGTGGATTTTGGTTCAGGTAAGGGCTATTTGACCTTTGCACTGTATGATTATTTGCAAAAGCAGCAATTGAAACCTTGGGTTACAGGGGTGGAATTGAATCCGAAAATGGTCGAGTTTTGTCAGTCTGTAGCAAAGGCGGCAGATTTTCAGCAGCTGGACTTTTTTCAGGGTGATGTCCGTACCTATCAACCTGAACACTTGGATGTCATGATTGCATTACATGCCTGCGATGTGGCAACAGATTTTGCAATTCATACGGGTATTCGCCTGAATGCACAAATGATTATGTGTGCACCGTGTTGTCATAAAGAATTGCGTCCACAATTGCAAAGTCCGAGTGTGCTGAAGCCAATGTTGCAGTTTGGGATTCATGCAGGACAGCAAGCAGAAATGTTGACCGATACCATTCGAGCATTATTGCTTAAAGCCTATGGCTATGACACCAAAGTTTTTGAGTTTGTCTCGTTGGAGCATACCAGTAAAAATAAAATGATTTTGGCGACTAAGCGGGCAGATGTTCATCAACCTGATCAAGCAGTTTTGGCTCAAATTCGCGAACTGAAAGCCATGTATGGTATTCAGAAACATTCTTTGGAATTGTTGTTGAATGATCAGTGGGATCAGCAGGGGATTGGCTGTAAATGCTAAGGCTGGAGTAAACAATGCAAAATTATGAAATTCAGTCAGGTGATTGGGCGCGCCTAGCTGTAGATGCCAAACCCATTCGTGAGCAGGTGTTTATACAAGAGCAGCACATTTCCCCTGAAGATGAGTGGGATGCGCAAGACGCAATTGCCTTGCATTTTGTTGTTTATCTAGCAGGGCAAGCCGTTGCAACAGCACGCTTGCTGGAAAATCATAGTATTGGTCGTGTGGCTGTATTGAAGTCGCAGCGTGGTTTAGGTCTCGGACGTGTGTTGATGCAGCATATTATTCAACTGGCGCGGCAGCAGTACCGCCCAGAGGTCAAGTTGTCTGCACAGGTGCATGCAATTCCGTTTTATCAAAGTTTAGGTTTTTATGTTGAAGGTGAATCATATTTAGACTGTGGTATTCCGCATGTGGATATGCGTTTAGTGTTTGAAAGTTGAATACAATGAAGATTGTGACATGGAATTGTAATGGTGCTTTTAGAAATAAAATTGAGCCTATTCTTCAATTTAATGCCGATATTTATATTATTCAGGAATGTGAGCATACGGAACAGGCAAAGAAAATTTATCGACAATATTTTTCTAATTTTGTTTGGAAAGGAAATAATAAGAATAAAGGCATAGGTATTTTTACAAAAGATGCTTTAACACTAGAAGTATTAGATTGGCAAGACAACAAACTAGAACTATTTTTACCTATTCAAGTTAATCAATCCTTTACGCTCCTTGCTGTATGGGCAAAACATGCAAACTCTCCAACTTTTGCTTATATTGGTCAAATTTGGAAATATTTACAGTTACATCAACTAAAAATGCAAAATATTCCGCTCATTATTGGTGGAGATTTTAACAGCAACTCACAGTGGGATGTTTGGGATCGGTGGTGGAATCACTCTGATGTCATACGTATATTTAATGATTTAAAAATAAAGAGTCTTTACCATCACATTTCTAATGAGAAACAAGGACAGGAAAGTCAAGCAACATTCTTTTTACAGCGAAATTTAGCGAAGGCATATCATATTGATTATATGTTTGCTTCTGAGCAATTTTGGAAAATAGATCAAGCTAGTATGCAGGTGGGAGATCAGACACCTTGGCTAAGTTTGAGTGATCATTTACCACTATATTTTGATTTAGCACCCAAGTTTGAAAAATAGACCCAAGAGTAGAGTCTATTTTCAAATGGTATTTAATTAGTGCCCATGTGCAGGTACTTGCTCATGGCTTTCTGGCATAGCGGCATGTTCAGTTTCAGTCATAGCATGTGCGTCTGCTGTAGGTGCAGCTTTTAATGCTTCTCGAGCTTCACGGTCAGCTTGTGCCTTTGCAATCGCTTCTTGTGACATGGCAGGTGCATTTTTAAACGCATGTTGTTGGGTATTTTGCTTTTGTTGCTGGCTTGGCATGTAATCTGGTTCATTGGTAACGGCCAACCAGAAAATAAACATGAATATTCCACCCAAAATACAGAAAATAAAGAGTGCTTTCCAACCCCAAGGCGATTTTTCAGGAGTAAGGTGTTCAGTCATGTGTATCTACCCAATTTGAATCTATATCTTAAAATTATGTAACTTTATAACATAAAATGCATAAAAAACGGATTAAATTCTGTGCGTGTTACCTTTTTGGGGTAATTTAATTAAATAAAAAGAGGGATGATGTATCCCTCTTGAATTGTGAAGTATGGAACTAAATGGCTAAATAACTTTAGCGCCTGCTGCAACACGCTCTAGCAAGAGTTGAGGTGGATTAAAACGCTCACCATATTCTGCTGATAATTGCTGTGCACGTGCTAAAGCTTGATCTAAACCATATTGATTCAGGAATTGCAAAGTGCCCCCTGTCCATGCAGGGAAGCCAATGCCAAAAATTGAACCAACATTGGCATCAACTACAGATTCTAAAACACCTTCTTCTAAGCAGCGTAAGCTGTCTAGCGCTTGCACAAATAAGAACCGATCAATCATGTCTTGTTCAGATATTTCAGTATTTTTATACCAGTGGCTTAAGCCTGGCCAAAGTTGTTTTTTGCCCTGTTCTGGGTAGTCATAAAAACCTGCACCTGCGGCTTTGCCTTGACGTGAAAATTGATGAATCATGGTTTGAATGACGTCATCTGCAGGAGAAGCGGCGCGATCTTTCCCCTGAGCTTGCAATGCTTTACGCGCTTCCTGAGCCACGTGTTCCGACAGTGTTAAAGATACTTCATCTTGAATGGCAAGTGGGCCTACAGGCATACCTGCTTTTAAAGCTGCCATTTCAATTTTTGCAGGGTGCACGCCTTCGGCCAGTAAACGCAAACCTTCTTGTACAAAAGTGCCAAACACCCGACTGGTAAAAAAGCCACGACTGTCATTCACCACAATTGGGGTTTTGCCAATTTGTTGCACAAAATCGTAGGATTTAGCCAACGTGGCTGCATCTGTATTTTTTCCTTTAATAATTTCCACCAGCGGCATTTTATCGACAGGGCTAAAGAAATGCAGACCAATAAAACGGTTTTGATTTTGTGCTGCTTGCGCCAACTCACTAATGGGTAAGGTCGAGGTATTAGAGGCCATCACACCATCTTCAGGCAAAAATACTTCTGCTTCCTGTGTAACTTGTGCTTTAAGTGCAGTATTTTCAAATACAGCTTCAATGATTAAGTCACAGCCTTGTAAATCTGTTGCCTGTGCGGTTGGATGGATCTGGGCAAGAATTTGTGCAGCACGTTCTGCATGGATACGGCCTTGGGCAACTTGTTTATCGAGCAGTTTTTGGCTGTATGCTTTGCCTTTTTCAGCCTGTTCAATAGACACATCTTTGAGCACCACCGCAATGCCTTTAGTTGCGGTTGCGTAGGCAATTCCTGCGCCCATCATGCCTGCACCTAAAATCCCGACTTTTTGTACTGAATTGACAGGAATCTCTTTAGGGCGGCTCATCCCAGATTTAATTGCATTTAAGCCATGCCAGAACGTGCCAATCATATTTTTAGAAATTTGGCCTGTCGCAAGCTGAGTAAAATAGCGTGATTCGATTCGCAGCGCCGTATCAACATCGACCTGAGCACCTTCAACCGCTGCCGCCAGAATTGCTTCAGGCGCAGGGTAACAGCCTTTGGTTTTATCACGTAAGATGGCAGGGGCAATTGAAAGCATTTGTGCCACAGCAGGTGTTGCAGGTGTGCCGCCTGGAATTTTATAGCCTTTGGCATCGAATACTTGTTGAGATTGTGGGTGTGCCAAAATCCATGCACTGGCTTTGCTGAGCAGTTCTGTTTCATTGTCTGCAAGTTCATGCACCAAACCCAAACTTTGTGCTTTTTCTACACTCAGTTGTTTACCTTCCATCAAAAGTGGTAGGGCAGTTTGTAGGCCTAGTAAACGCACCATTCGTACAATTCCACCACCCCCTGGTAATAAGCCTAGCGTTACTTCAGGCAGACCAAATTTAGTTTTGGGGTTATGAATTGCAATACGATGATGACAGCACAATGCCAGTTCCCAACCACCGCCAAGTGCTGTGCCATTCAAGGCAGCCACCACAGGAATACCACGAGTTTCAATATAACGTAGCTGTGCTTTTAAGCTTTCAATCATTTCAAAAAAAGCACTGGCCTGTTCAGGTTGTGTTTGAATCAGTTCATCTAAGTCACCGCCTGCAAAAAAGGTTTTTTTTGCAGAGGCCATGATAATGCCGGCTACTTGTTCATCGGACTGTAATTGTTGTACGACCTGTTGCAGCGCATCTCGAAAGTCTGCATTCATGGTGTTGGCAGATTGATTTGGCGAGTCAAAAGTTAGAATGACAATATTATCGGCATTTTTTTGGTAGTGAATGGCGCTCATTTTGTACTCCTTATACTCGCTCAATAATGGTGGCAATTCCCATACCACCACCTACACATAATGTGGCCATGCCGCGTTTTTTATCTTGTCGTTCTAACTCATCCAACAAAGTGCCTAAAATCATGGCACCTGTCGCACCTAAAGGGTGCCCCAAGGCAATTGCACCACCATTTACGTTCACTTTGGCAGGGTCAACTTTCAGTTCCGTGATAAAACGCATCACCACAGCGGCAAAGGCTTCATTGACTTCAAATAGGTCAATATCTTCAATGTTGAGTCCTGCTTTGGCCAAGGCTTTACGTGCTGCAGGTGCTGGCCCTGTAAGCATGATCGCAGGGTCTGTGCCGACCAATGCAGTGGCTAAAACTTTAGCGCGAGGTTTTAAGTTTTGTTGCTGTACCGCTTGTTCAGATGCAATCAAGACCAGTGCTGCACCATCTACAATACCCGATGAATTGCCTGCATGATGCACATGATTGACTTGTCCAGCTTCAGGGTATTTTTGCAGGGCGATGGCATCGAACCCCATTTGCCCCATCGTTGCAAAACTTGGTTTAAGCTGAGCCAAGCTTTCAGCCGTGGTCTGTGGTTTGATAAATTCGTCTTGTGCCAAAATGACCACACCTGCCTGATCTTTAACTGGTACGATGGAGCGCTCAAAATAGCCTAAAGCTTGGGCTGCTGCTGCTTTTTGTTGAGATGCAGCTGCAAATTGATCGACCTCGGTGCGGCTATAACCATCGAGTGTGGCAATTAAGTCAGCCCCGATACCTTGGGGAATAAAGTCACAGGCCATATTGGTTTCAGGGTCAAATGCCCAAGCACCGCCATCTGAACCCATGGCCACACGTGACATAGACTCCACACCACCCGCAACAATTAAATCTTCCCAACCTGAACGAACTTTTTGTGCTGCTAGGTTAACAGCCTCTAAACCTGAAGCACAAAAGCGATTGATTTGTACCCCTGCAACATCATTGTCCCAACCTGCGGCAATCGCTGCAGTTTTGGCAATATCTGCACCTTGATCACCAATAGGTGTGACGCAACCTAAAACAATATCATCGACTTGAGAGGTGTCTAAGTTATGTCGTTGTTGTAATTCATTCAATAAGGTGGTGAGTAGGCGAATAGGTTTCACTTCATGTAAAGCACCATCTTTTTTTCCTTTGCCGCGCGGGGTGCGAATGGCATCAATGATATAGGCCTCGCTCATAATCAATCCTTTGTCGATAGTTTTCTTAGTGATTGCTTTTGAGTGTAAACAGAAAATGCTGAAGTGCAATGATGAGAACGGTACAGGTCAGTGAAGTTTTTTGCCAATACTGTAGTGTGGTTTGATTACTGTTGTGGGTGAGGGGAGTGCTGTGTGGTACATAAAAAAAGCCCTTGCAGTGTGCAAGGGCGATTAACTGGAATCACAGGTGAGTGTGAGTTTTTAGTTGTGAATTAATGATAACCATGCAACTGACGATATAAACCAGGGGTTACACCAGTCCACTTTTTAAATGCACGGTGGAAAGTACTGGTTTCACTAAAGCCAACTTGTTGTGCGACATCTTCAAGGGTCAGTTCAGGATTGAGTAGCAAGTGAATTGCCGCATCACGACGCAAGGCATCTTTCACCCCTTGATAGCTTTTGCCTTCTGCTGCCAAACGACGACGTAAAGTTTGTGGCGATAAGTACAGCATAGAAGCAACATCGTTCAGGGTTGGCATTTCTTCGCCAATCTGACTCTTTAACACATCGCGAATACGTGAAGTTAAAGAATTGGTGTTTTTAAATTTCACTAACAATTGTGCAGGTGCAGTTTTTAAGAACTCGTCTAAAGTTTCCTGCGTTTGACGAATTGGTAAATCCAAATAGTCAGCTGCAAAGGTAATTTCGGTACGTGGCATATCAAATTGCATTACAGGTGCAAAGAATAGCGCATCGTATTCATCTGCATGTGCAGGACGAGGATAGCCAAAATGCACACGCTCTAAAGGCAAGCGACGCTCTATTAGCCAAGAGGCCAAGCCGTGCCAAATCATTAACATGCTTTCAGTAATGAAGTGATCAGGATCCATAGATTGTGGAATAGACGGCACTAGGCGTGCTTCGTGTTTGTCACGTTCTAAGGTTACAGACCAGTCATCACCAAACAGTTTGTAGAATTGAGAGGAGAGTTCTAAGGCATCGCCCAGTGTTTTGGCGTGAATCACCAATTGACACATAATTGCGAATGTTCCTAAACGACGTGGTTGGCTGTCAAAGCCAACGTGCTCGTCTTGAGTCACCATCCACAACATTTTTATAAAGCGCGTGTATTGTTCAGGTGAAATACGTGCTTTCGGTTGGCGCAGCAGTTCCGCCTCAATACCGACATGAGATAATAAGGTTTCGACATCCATACCGAGTCGTTTGACACCTGTGAGCGCAGCATTGACAAAATGGATACTAATGGTATCTCGGCTCATGTTAAATCCTTCAGTCTCTTTTGTATTCACGTAAGCTTGACCTAAATGACGCTAAAAAATTGAAATTGGCAATTTACAATACCAATTTTACTTATTTTACATAATAAATTGCCGAAATGATCAAGGTAAATGGCTGAAGATGACATTGTGTTACAGTTTTAGTGTTTATAAGATAAACGGAAAATCAGAAAAAATGGCGTAATCACAACAATGACACATGCACTGAACGGTTTAAAAGTTTTAGATTTTTCCACCTTGTTGCCTGGCCCATTTGCAAGTTTATATTTGGCAGATATGGGTGCAGAGGTGATTCATATTGAGTCTGCGACAAGGCCTGACTTAATTCGTATGTTTCCGCCCTATGCCAATGGACAGGCCACTTCACACAGTTATTTAAACCGCAACAAACAGTCCATTACTCTCGATTTAAAATCGCCAGACAGCATTCAATTGATTTTGGACAAAATTGGTGAGTTCGATATTGTATTGGAGCAATTTAGGCCTGGTGTGATGCAGCGTTTAGGGCTGGACTATGCCAGCTTGGCAAAAATTAATCCACGACTGATCTATTGTTCCATTACAGGTTATGGGCAAACGGGCGATTATAAACATCGGGCAGGGCATGACATTAATTATTTAGCCTTGGCGGGAATTGCAGGGCACAGCGGACGTCAAGCAGGCGGGCCGCCACCGCTAGGTATTCAGGTGGCCGATGTAGCAGGTGGTTCATTGCATGCTTTGGTTGGAATTTTGAGTGCGGTGATTGAGCGTCAGCGCAGTGGCTTAGGGCAATATATTGATATTTCGATGACCGATTGTGCTGCCACATTAAATAATATGGCAGCTTCTGCTGTTTTGGCGGCACAGCTGCCTCAATATGCTGAGCAATCTTACTTAAATGGAGGCAGTTATTATGACTATTATGAAACGGCCGATGGTCGTTATCTTTCGGTGGGCAGCTTAGAGCCACAATTTATGCAAGGCTTGGCACAAATTTTAGATTTGCCCATTTTGCTCGAAAAAGGCACATCTTTAGACCCGCAAGACCATATACAAGTGAAACAAGCCATTCAGGCCAAGATTAAAGCGCAAAATTTTGCCACGTGGCAGCATATCTTTGCACAACACGATGTTTGTGTAGAACCAGTTTTAACTTTAGATGAAGCTTTACATTCCCCCTTGGCACAGCAGCGTGGTTGGACTGTAAATGTTCCAATCCAAGGCAATGCCACACAAACCGAAACTCAGTTGGCTTGTCCTATTAAATTTTCACGTTCAAAAATGCGCTATGACTATATTGGGCAGGCTTTAGGTGTAGGACAATGGTGATCATGCTCAATAGCTAAAAATATGTAGGAAACTCAACTTAAACACGAAATAAAAACGAAGATAGATGCTTTAGCATAAAAAGTGCTAAAGCATGCATTATTTTGTGATAGCTATGTAAAAGGTCTGGAAATTTCGGCAAAGGCTTGCAGGCTGTGCCATTGCAATGTCTTATCAATAAAATCGCTAAGAAATATGTAAAAAACACATTTTGTTGATAGATTGAATCTCGCTATGCTGTCAGCCGTGATAATAGAAATGACTAGCTGTACGCCATGTATTTATATACTGATTTCGATCAGCAACTGATTAATGAACGTGTTGCACAGTTCCGTGACCAAACGGAACGTTATTTAGCAGGCAAATTGACTGAAGACGAATATCGTCCATTACGTCTGCAAAATGGTTTGTATGTACAACGCTATGCGCCAATGTTGCGTATTGCTGTGCCTTACGGTCTGATGAACTCTAAGCAGTTGCGTAAAGTGGCGCAGCTGGCCAAAGACTATGACCGTGGTTATGCACACGTATCAACACGTCAAAATATTCAGTTTAACTGGCCTGCACTTGAAAATGTGCCAGATATGCTAGCTGAGCTTGCAACAGTACAAATGCATGCTATTCAAACCTCAGGCAACTGTATTCGTAACACCACCACAGACCAATATGCAGGCGTTGTGGCAGGTGAAATTGCCGACCCTCGTCCGACTTGTGAATTAATTCGTCAGTGGTCTACCTTCCATCCTGAATTTGCATTCTTGCCACGTAAGTTCAAAATTGCTGTTTCAGCACTTGAAGAAGTGGATCGTGCAGCGACTGCGTTTCACGACATTGGCGTATATATTGTTAAAAATGCGGCAGGTGAAACGGGTTACCAAATTAAAGTGGGTGGTGGTTTAGGCCGTACGCCAATTATTGGTAGTGTGATTCGTGAATTCTTGCCACGTGAAGATTTGATTGCTTATTTAGAAGCAGTATTGCGTGTCTATAACTTACACGGTCGCCGTGACAATAAATATAAAGCACGTATCAAGATTTTGGTAAAAGCGTTAACGCCAGCAGTATTTGCAGAAAAAGTTGAAGCTGAGTTTGCACATACAGTGAAAACTTTAAAAATTGATGCAGAAACTTTGCAGAAAATGGATGAAAACTTCACGCCATTTGCTTATCAAAACTATGCCGATGAAGATTTTAGCGAACTGTTTGCACAGTATCCAAAATTCAAGCAATGGTTCAACATCAATACCAATGCACATAAAGTGCAGGGTTACCGCATTGTCACGATTTCTTTAAAACGTGCGGGTATTGCACCAGGTGATATGAGCACCGAAGAAATGAATTTGATTGCAGACTTGGCCGATCAATATACCTTTGGCGAGTTGCGTACCACACACGAGCAAAACATTGCTTTGGTAGATGTACCACAAAAAGACTTATTTGCCTTGTGGCAAGTGTTAGATGCTAACAACTTGGCGCGTGCGCATATTGGCTTTATTACCGATATTATTTGCTGCCCAGGCGGTGATTTCTGCTCGCTTGCTAACGCAAAATCAATTCCAATTTCAGAAGCGATTTCACGCCGTTTTGATGATCTAGATACCATCTACAACCTTGGTAAATTGGATTTGAATATTTCGGGCTGTATGAATGCGTGTGGTCACCACCACGTGGGGAATATCGGAATTTTAGGTGTTGATAAAAAAGGCGCAGAATTCTACCAAATTACCCTGGGTGGTCATGCCGATCATGACGCTTCAATTGGCGATATTTTAGGGCCATCATTTGCTGCTGAAGTGATTCCAGATGTCGTGGAAGAAATTTTAAATACCTATTTAGACTTGCGTACCGAGGGTGAAGATTTTATCGACACTTATCGTCGTGTCGGCATCCAGCCATTTAAGGAGCGTGCTTATGCTTAATACCGCACTGCCTGTGCTCGCAAAAGATGGCACGATTGCAGAAAATACTTATCAAGTGATTGCTGAAGATGCTGCATTACCTCAAGGTGATGTAGTGTTAAGCGTTGAGCAACTTGATCAGTTGGCGCAAGTTTCAGGTAAAAAAGCGTTGTATCTCACCGTAGATGCTTCTCCAGAAAACCACGAATTTCCGCTTGCTGAACTAGATGCGATTTTTATTGAATTCGCTGGTTTTAATGATGGTCGTGGTTATTCATTTGCAGCGTTATTGCGCCGTCAGGGTTTTCAGGGCGAACTTCGTGCCGTAGGTGATGTATTTAAAGATGTACTGAACTACATGAAGCGTGCAGGCTTTGATACTTTCGTGATCAAAGAAGGTAAAGATGTCAGCGAGGCTGCTGCGGGCTTGGCCGACTTTACTCATCCTTACCAAGCATCGACTGCTGTACCAAAACCGAATTATCAGACTGGTGCTTAAGTTTAAATACTCAAGTATTAGACCTGAAAACAGTATTGATTCTGTTACAGCAAAAAGCCTGCATTGCAGGCTTTTTGTTTGTTTGAAATTTAGAGTACGGATTGTTTTTCCGTTATTCTTCATGCTTTAATTTGGTGCAAAGTACTGTAGTATAAACACGCTTCTGCACCTCAAAATTCTGTTGCGGTGTTGTGTGCTGCACGCAAAACGCATCAAGATGGTGATTTAAAATAGATCATCATCTGATTTGTTTTTTAATTTTTTCATGATGAAGTGATTTGTCTTTATGCAAAATTCTATTCGTATTGGTATTGCTGGTTATGGCAATCTTGGTCGTGGTGTTGAAACGGCTATCCAGAAAAACCCAGATTTACAATTGGTGGGTATTTTTACTCGTCGTGCACCTGAAGCGGTTTCGCCTTGTTTTGCTGAAACACAAGTGTTTCACGTAGATTCATTGTCAGATTTCCAAGACAAAATTGATGTGCTTATTTTATGTGGTGGTTCAAAAGACGATTTACCACAGCAAGGCCCTGTATTGGCTAGCCAGTTCAATATTGTCGATAGTTTCGATACCCATGCGCGTATTCCTGAATATTATGCTGCTGTAGATGCACCAGCTACAGCTAATCAGAAAACTGCCATGATTTCTATTGGTTGGGATCCAGGCATGTTCTCAATCAACCGCTTATTTGGTGAAGCATTGTTGCCCGATGGCGAAACGTATACCTTTTGGGGTAAGGGCTTAAGTCAGGGACACTCAGATGCAATTCGTCGTGTGGATGGCGTTAAAGCGGGTGTGCAATACACCATTCCTTCAACTGAAGCGATGGAAAAAGTACGCAGTGGTTCGCGCCCTGAATTAAGCACCAAAGACAAACATACCCGTGAGTGTTATGTGGTACTTGAAGATGGCGCAGATGCAGCAGCAGTGGAACAAGCAATTGTGACCATGCCTGATTACTTTGCAGATTATGACACTACGGTTAACTTTATTGATCAAGCGACTTTAGCTAAAGATCATCAACGTATGCCACATGGTGGCTTTGTGATTCGCAGTGGTAACACCAGTGATGAACACAAGCAAGTGCTTGAGTTTTCTTTAAAACTAGAGAGTAACCCCGAGTTTACTGCAAGTGTTCTCGTCGCTTATGCACGTGCTTGCTACCGTTTAAACCAAATGCAGCAGTACGGTGCTAAAACCGCTTTTGATGTTGCGCCAGGCTTACTTTCAATGAAATCGCCAGAGCAATTGCGTAAAGAAATACTCTAAATTTGCCCTAAGGGTTAAAAGCAAAAAAGGACTCAATTGAGTCCTTTTTTGTGGCTGAAATGTTTAGGCGAAGATGTTGCTGTTTTGCTCAAAAGGCAAATACTTATTGTCTTTGCTTTCATTCGCTTAGGAGAAAAGCACTAATCCTTTAGTGCGCCTCATCCCAGTTATTGCCTTTACCCACTTCTACCAGTAATGGCACAGAAATTTCCACCACAGATTGCATGACTTGCGCCAACTGTGGTGCAAGTTCATCGGCAGCATCCGCATCGACTTCAAATACCAATTCATCGTGTACTTGCAATAACATTTTGGCTTGTGCCTGAGGCAACATTTTATCGACTTCAATCATCGCCATTTTAATAATGTCCGCTGCAGAACCTTGCAGTGGTGCATTAATGGCCGCACGTTCTGCCGCTTTACGTACCATCATATTCCGTGCATCAATATCTGGCGTGTACAGGCGACGACCTAAAATGGTTTCTACAAAACCTTGTTCTAGTGCCACTTGGCGGGTACGTTGCATATATTCATAAATGCCCGGATAGCGCTGGAAGTATTGTTTGATGTAGTTTTGTGATTCTTCACGAGTAAAACCCAGTTGACGAATCAAGCCAAATTCAGACATACCGTAAAGTAAGCCGAAGTTTACGGCTTTGGCCTGACGACGCTGGTCTGAAGTCACATCTTCCAAAGCAATACCCAAAACTTCTGCAGCAGTACGACGGTGTACGTCTTGCCCGTGATTAAAAGCATCAAGCAGGGCATCATCTTGTGAAAAATGAGCCATCAAACGTAATTCAATTTGTGAGTAGTCGGCTGCCAACAGCACACGGCCTTTAGGTGCAACAAAGGCTTTACGAATTTGGCGGCCAATTTCAGTACGAATAGGAATGTTTTGTAGATTTGGGTCGGTAGAAGATAAGCGTCCCGTTGCGGTCAAGGCTTGGTGATAACTGGTATGCACCCGATGCGTATCCTTATTTGCCTGTTTCAGCAAACCATCGGTATAGGTGCTTTTTAGCTTAGATAAGCCACGGTAGTCTAAAATTAAGCCACTGATCGGATGTTCAATTTTTTCCAGAACACTTTCACTGGTGCTGTATTGACCTGTGGCCGTTTTCTTGCCGCCTTTAAGCCCAAGCTTATCAAACAGAATTTCACCCACTTGTTTAGGTGAGCTGACGTTAAAGTTTTCACCAGCCAACTCTACAATTTGATTTTCCAAATCTTGCATGGTTTGGGCAAAATCGACACCGAGTTGATCTAAAAATTGCAAATCAAGCTGAATGCCGTTTTCTTCCATACTGGTCAGCACTCGGGCAACAGGCATTTCAATGTTGTGCAAAATATTGACCAATTCAGGGTATTTTTGCAGCTTCGCAGACAGCACTTCATATAAACGGTAAGTGACGTGCGCATCTTCTGCGGCATAATGTGCTGCCGTTTCAATTTCAATTTGATTGAAGGTTTTTTGCTTAACGCCTTTACCCGCAATTTGCTCATAAGATGTGGTCAAGTGGCTTAAATATAAACGTGCTACATCATCCATGCCGTGACGAGTCGCCACCGAGTTAAGTACATAAGACGCCAACATGGTGTCAAAATACCAACCTTGTAAATGAATACCGTGATTTTCAAGCACATGCGCATCATATTTTAAATGGTGCCCAATTTTCTCGACCGCATTATTTTCTAAAATAGGTTTGATTTGCGCCAAGATTTGATCACGGTTGAGCTGCTGTGGTGCGCCTACATAATCATGTGCTAAAGGCACGTAATAGGCATCTTTTGCATCAAACGCCACAGAAAAACCAACAATTTCCGCAACTCGATAATCTAGACTGGTGGTTTCCGTATCAAATGCGAAACGCTGTGCCGTATTCAGACGTTGCAGTAAGGCATCCCAGTGCTGTGCATCTAAAATGGTGTGATAGCTTGCAGAACCCAGTTGATCATTTACGCTACTTTGAGTGGCCTGATCTTCTGTCGCAATTTCACTGGTTGTCGGTGGTGTCACTGTTTTTGCCGCTTGCTGATAATTACGGTTGTTTGGATTATTTGGATGATCCAGCGATTGCAGCTGATTACGGAACTCAAGTTCGGTATATAAATTACGTAAGGCTTCGACATCTGGTTCTTGTAGTTTTAGCTCAGAATAACCAAAGTCCAAGTCCAAATCACAAACGATACTGGCCAGTTGATGGTCTAATGCGATGCCATCCGCGTTATCTTTAATATTTTGTCCAACTTTGCCTTTAATATTGTCGGCATTTTCTAAAATAGCACCAATGGAGCCGTATTCGGTCAGCAATTTGGCTGCAGTTTTGGCACCAATACCAGGTACGCCCATAATGCCATCCGAGGCATCGCCCATTAGGGTCAGGTAATCAATAATTTGATGAGGCCATACTCCAAACTTGTCAAACACCGCCTGAATATCCATCGGCTTTTCTTTGAAGCTGTCTTCAAGGGTGACTTTTTCAGTCACCAATTGCGCCATGTCTTTATCGCCAGTAGAAATCAGTACTTGCTGTCCTTCGGCCTCTGCACGTTTGGCCAGTGTGCCAATAATGTCATCGGCTTCAGCGCCAGGCAGCATAAATAACGGAATACCCAAGGCACGAATTAAGGCATGTAAGTATGGAATTTGCTGAGATAGCTCTTCAGGCATACTTGGGCGGTCACCTTTATAGATAGGTGATAATTCATGGCGAAAAGTTGGTTCAGGCGTATCAAAAATAACAGCCATGTGGGTTGGCTGGGTGCGACGCATGAGTTTTTGAATCGCAGAGATTGCTCCACGAATTGCATTGGTATGTAAACCAGTTGACGTGGTTAATGGTGGTAGTGCGTGAAAGGCACGAAATAGAAAATATGAGCCATCGACCAAGACAAATGGTGGCATGGATTGATTCCTTCTGCAAATAAGCAGTTTATTGTACGTGATTTTTGCAGTTGTCGCAGAAACTGATTTTTAGTGCAAGTGGACAAGCGGTCGAAGCGGTTACTGAATTGCTGATGAATCCTGATTCAGAATCAGGCTGGCTGTTGTATGATCAGAGCCAAGATAAAATATAAGCACAATGAAGAGCAATGCAGACAGGGCAGAGTGAAATTCGAATCATTTGGTTCATGGTATTGATGGTTGTTGCAATGGGTGCATGGTGGTTGGATGTACCCATGCTGAGTTATGTGTGTGCGATTGCGGCGGGTATGAGTATCATGCTGTATGGCGGGCGCGTGCAACAAGCCTTGGAACATAACATGGATGCGCACACTATGCGCTATGTACCTACTTCAAAAGTGCCGATGTATTTGGCAGCAATGATTGCCATGCTGGGGATATTACTGGATTGGTATTTGATTGTGTCGCTTGCTGTGGGTGCATGGATTTTTCTGTTGTTGCGTTGGCTTTCTCGTTTGGAACAGGAGGTTTATCAAATTCAGCAAGGGCAGCAAACAAGTGCATCTAAAACAGAGGTGTCTACTACGGATACATCAGCACCGTATGTAACCACTACAGATGTAGCAGCAACTGTTACCCTGCAAAATGCTATACCTGAAAGGAAATACACGCCAGAAGATGACATTGCAGAATCGAGAATTGATTTAGCACAGACTGGGGCAGACAATTCTTCTGAGTTATCGACTCAGTCAGTTCCATCTCAAGCTATTTTGGCAACTCAAGCAGAACAGCATTTTGTTGAAAGTCATGCTGTAAATCAAGATTTCATTCATCCATCTGCGCAGACATCATCACAAATACGGACATCTCATCCTAGTTTACTCGAGCAGGCGCAAACATGGTTATTGCACGGCAATCCTGTCTTGAAAGTCGCCATTGTCGTATTGTTAATAGGTGTGGTGTTGCTGCTACGCTTTGCCACCGAACATTGGCAATTTAGTTTGGCAGTCAAACTCATGTTTGTTGCAGCTGTAAGTGCTGCGGTGACTGTATTGGGTTATTTGCTACGTGCAAAAAATCGGAGCTTTGCTTTAGGGGTGCAAGGTTTAGGTTTGGCAGGGCTGTGTCTGACCTTGTTTTTTGCCTATTACAATTTGGTCATTCCCAATTTAGCGATAGCCAGTGTGTGTTTTATCGCTGTAATGTTGCTCACACTTTGGCTGAGTTTGAAACAACAGTCCATCGAACTGGCATTAATGGCAATGTTGATTGCTTATTTTGCGCCCTTTACCTTACCTGTTCGCAATGCTACAGCCATTGAATTGATTGCCTATTATTTAGGGATTAACGTCGCGGTAGCAATTTTAAGCAGTGTGCGCCCTTGGAAATACCTGAATCAGGTTGCATTTTTAATGACGGCTATCGTGGGTGGTGGCTATGCCTTTTATCATGGATATGTGTTTGAACGTCAGGTTTTAAGTGCTTTATTGTTGGCACATGCGGCAATTTTTATTTGGCTCGGTTTTCGCTTTAGTCAACTCTTGGCACAGGATGATATCGCCACTTTCCAATTCAAACCTATTTTGGACCTTGCCCTGATTTTTGGTGCACCTATTGTCGCTTACGCCTATTTATATGTGATGTATTTTGAAGAAACTCGATGGCAAGCGGCTTTTAGTCTGGTCTTTGCTGTGATTTTTGCAGCCTTATATACGCTGACCCGACAGCGTTCACAAACCAAGTTTATTGCACAGAGTTATTTTAGTCTGATGCTGATTTTCAGCTTGCTGATCCCGCCTATTTTATTACCTGAGCAATGGAGCGTAATCGGGTGGGCACTGCAAGGTGTGGCAGTTTTTGCTTTTGCCTTAATCAAAGTATCTTCAATCAGTCGTTATTTGGCTTTAGGTTTGTTCGCTGTTGCAGGACTATCAGGGCTGTATTACTTGGTGGAGCTGCCATATTTTGAACACAGTATTTACTGGGTACTCAGTCTGAGTTATGCCACTGTGGTATTAATGGCCAACAGCAAAGCAGATTTTCGAGCACAACTCAGCACAGGTACGATCAGCATATTTTGTTTCATGCTGCTGTCTGCCAGCAGTCTGTGGTTGTGGTTAGGTCTAGACAGCTTAGTTGGCGAACATGCCATGGTTTGGACGCTGCTGGCAATCGTCAGCGCCTATGTATGTATGAATGAAGTCATGCTTTCACGACAGGCCACGTGGTCTTGGCTACTGCCGAAGTGGTTGGGACTCACTCCAGTCATGTTCGCTGCTTTATCTTTAGTGATCAGCCGTGATTATGATGGGGCAATTCAATGGGTATCAGGCGCAGAACGAATGTTATTTGCACTGTTTGCACTCTTGCTCAGTGTTTTGTGGTTACGCCCTTTATGGACGGTACGCACCGATAAAGTCTGGGTGAGTTTGGGGCTAATTCCTGCTTTAGCACTGGCAAGTTTAACGCTGTTACCTGAGCATCCTTATAGCAGTGTGGTGATTTTACCGCTGATATTTGCAGCATGGTGCTGGTGGCAAAAGTCAGAGTCAGACTGGCGTATGTTCTGGTATGCACGCAGTAACTTGGTCTTAATGCTATTTTGGATGTTGTGTTCACAACTGCTCAATGAGCAGGCATTTTATGGCTATGTTTTGCCAATTTTGAATCCATTTGATCTGGTCAGCATTGCCATGTTGGTGGCTATTTTATGGATGCTGAATTTACAGCGGAAAACTGATTTAGATCAGGGCTTAGCTGCGGTGATTATGGTTGTCAGTCTGTTATGGTTAAGCAGTTATGTTCTTTTGCGTGCCTTGCATTTGTATTTAGGCACGCCAATCAACGAGATTGCCGTTTGGCAAGATGCTACCGTACAGTTAAGCCTGACCGTACTTTGGGTTAGTTTGGCATGTATTGCAATGTGGATTGCCAGTTTCAAGCAATTACGTGCCTTATGGATTCTAGGCAGCAGTATTTTGGTGATGGTAACCTTGAAACTGGTACTTCTGGATTTATCCAATATTGGCACCCTTATGCGGGTACTCTCATTCTTTGCGGCAGGACTGGGTATGCTGCTGATTGCCTATATTGCTCCAATTCCTGAACCTGATCTTGCTAAAAACAACACTTCGCCATCTTCCAAAACTTAAGCTGGCGCTCAGGTTGTATTTATGACGAAGTGGGTGTGATTCAAAACGATTACTTTAAGTCAGGTTCTCGTTTCAGTTCTTTGGCATTGGCGTACTGATCAAGTTCGTCATTACTCAAGGGGCGTGATAATGGATGATCAACAAAACCCATTTTTGGTACAGGAATTTCAATGCAATTGTCCAAGAAACCATTACGAATACGCTCTTGCATTTCATCACGTACTTTTAAGAAGTTTTCTTGCTGACACCACACTGCAAATAACAATTCAATTGAAGACTCACGGAAAGCTGTAACCGTCACTGCTGGTTTTGGGTCAGATAAAACTAGCGGATATTGATTGGCCACACTCAGCAAGACTTCACGTACTTTAATAATATCTTCATGGAAATTAATGGCGAGGGTAATCGGGACACGCCGTATTGGAAATTTGGATAGGTTATGTACTGGAGCACGAATCAATTGTTCATTGGGCAAACGCACATAAATATTGTCTTGGGTCAGTAATTTCACTGAAAGCAAGTCAATTGAAATCACTTCACCTTCAATGGTATGCCCACGAATCAGGGTGATTTGAATAGTATCACCCACCTCAAAAGAGCCTTCACCAATCAGGAACATACCACTAATTAAGTTAGAGGCTGATGTTTGGGATGCAAAACCAAGTGCTACCGTTAAAATACCTGCTGCGCCCAAGAAAACACTCAGCTTAAAGCCTGCCTCCTTAAGGCTAGCCATCACAAACAGCAGAAAAATAAAATAGAAAATACCACGTCGCCAGACCAAGCGTTGATGTGCATTAAAACGTGCACCGATGGTACGTACAAAGGTATTGGAAACAAAACGTGCAATTAAAAAACCAATGAGTGACAGTACCACTGCAACCAAAATTTCGGTCAAGCGATCTGTATTGACACTGGTAAATATCCCTTTGAGGCTGTTGGTGATTTCTTTGGAAATATTGGAATCTGCCATGACATCCTCTTAGAAAAATGACTCAAACATATTAAACAACGCACCTGCCGTTTCACGTGGTGGCTGTAAATAGGTGACTTCACCTGCATGTGGTGGCGTGCGGTTTTCAATCCGAATCCGTGGCGGGCGGTCTAAACCTTCATGCATGACTCTAATTTGTGAAGTCCATAAACGGCCTGTACTTTCACTAAAAAATAAAGGTAGCGCAGGTACAGGTACACTCATACGGTCAAAGCGCAATTGCTGATTACTGGTATTGTGAAATTCAATTGGAGTCACTGCACGAAAGGCACGTGGTTTGAGTTGATGCAATTCAGTACGACCATCCACTGCCGTGGCATAGCAAATTTCACCGGTACGATGATTCGGGCCAAACCAAGTATCTTTTGGGCGAATAATAGGTAGGTCAAAAATGGGTTCACGTTGACCATCTACAAATCCTGCCATCCACAGTGGTGTGCTGATATACAGTGTACCGCGCTGCCCTGCAGGAATATAAATTGGATCAACAGGTTTAATCACCACAGAGCGGTCTGCTAAACGTGGCATCAGTTGTAATTTGCTCTGTGTCGATTTGAACATATAGCGTTCAACTTTCACAGGTTGTGGAAAAGCAAATTCAGGATCGTCAATCGTGTGCCATTGCTGTTCATAATCGTATTGAATTTGCGGACGATAGTATTCCAAACGCCATTCTTGCATGCCGCGGGTCAAACGCAATAACAATGAACCAAATTGCCATGCTTTAGGACGATTAAGCTCAAACTCATAGTCACCCCACCATTTTAATTTGGATGAATCGAGTTCCGAAATCTCATGATTTTGTGACAATGGCCTATCCCTTTGTTGATAAATCAGTGAAAAACAGACTTCACGCTGTCATACGCTTAGAGTACACTCAAATTAAATTTTTTCATCATTATTATAATCGCTGATGCAAGTACTGAAACAATTACAAATACCGTATAGCTTTGCCAAACGGCATGGGGTGCTGATTCGTTATGAGGGCGATCATGCCTTTATTGTACGTCGTGAAAATACCCCTATGCTTGCAATTCAGGAAGCACGTCGTTTTTTGGGACATCCTGCGCAGCATCAACTTTGTAGCGATCAAGAGTTTCATCAATTATTAAGCAGCAGTTTTGCAGGCGATACTGGCGAATCTCAGCAAGTCGCGGCAGGGCTGGAAGATCATCCTGATTTACTCAGTTTGGCAGACTCTGTACCTGAAGCAGAAGACTTAATGGATCAGGAAGATGATGCACCTATTGTGCGTTTAATCAATGCCTTGTTGTCTGAAGCGATTCGGGTCGGTGCATCCGATATTCATATTGAATCATTTGAAAAGAAACTGTCGGTGCGTTTACGGGTCGATGGTCAGCTACGTGAAATTGTACAGCCTCGTCGTGAATTGGCGCCGTTGTTGGTGTCGCGTATTAAAGTCATGGCCAAGCTCGATATTGCTGAAAAACGTATTCCTCAAGATGGTCGTATTTCGCTTAGATTAGCAGGCCGTGAGGTGGACGTACGTGTTTCAACACTGCCATCTTCACATGGTGAGCGAGTGGTGATGCGTTTGCTGGATAAGCAGGCAGGGCGTTTGAATATGACCCATCTGGGGCTTATGCAAAACGACTATGAACGCCTAAAGCAATTGGTGCATCGTCCACACGGGATTATTTTGGTCACAGGGCCTACTGGTTCGGGTAAAACCACGACTTTGTATGCCGCATTGTCAGACTTGAATGATGGCTCTAAAAATATTTTGACCGCAGAAGACCCAATTGAATATCAACTTGAAGGGATTGGGCAAACACAGGTCAACACCAAAGTGGATATGACCTTTGCACGTGCTTTAAAGGCGATGCTGCGTCAAGACCCAGACGTGGTGATGGTGGGGGAGATTCGTGATTTAGAAACTGCCGAAATTGCGGTGCAGGCTTCTTTAACGGGTCACTTGGTGCTATCTACATTGCACACCAATACAGCCATTGGTGCGGTTACCCGTCTAAAAGATATGGGAATAGAGCCATTCTTACTGTCAAGTTCTCTAATTGGCGTTATTGCACAGCGTTTGGTACGTACCTTATGTTCACAATGTGCCACGTGGCATGACGCAGATGACTTTGAAAAAGAACTGTTTAAAAACGTGACAGATGCGACTGATTTAAAACTGCCACAACCGAAAGGTTGTGATCATTGTTCACATACAGGTTTTACAGGGCGTACTGCCATTTATGAAATTGTGCCTGTAGATGAAGCCATGCGCCGTTTGATTCATGGCAATGCCGCAGAATATGAATTAGAAGAGTATGCACGACAACAGTCTGGCTCAATTCGTGAAGATGGTTTACGCAAGGTTTTGGCAGGTAAAACCACCTTGGAAGAAGTCTTGCGTGTCACCAATGAGGCAGCTGAATAAGCTAGGCGATGACAGATCATTAAATGCTGATCTATAAAAAGACTTAAGGATGTTGAGGCATATAATCTAAAATAAAAAAGGTTGATCACAAAAAATGATCAACTTTTTTTATGGGTATTATTTTATGAAATCAAAATATTAAAATTGCAACAAACGACGATGCTGCATTAAGGGCATAGATTCACGGACTTTACTTTGTTCTGCTAAATCAAAGGGTACAGTAATCAGTTGAGCGCCTTCATTTTCCACAATTGCCAATAGTTGCCCACGTGAATTGGCTGCACCTGAATGCCCCCAGGTTTGGCGTTTTTCACCATGCCAACCTTGTTGTGCTGCACCCAGTACTTGACACTGACTGTCCATGCCACGTGCCTGCAACAACAATTGCCAATGCATTTGGCCTGTAGTGTAAGTAAAGGCTGAGGGTGCTGTTAAAATATTTGCACCTTGAGCACGTAAAGTTAAAGCCAATTCAGGAAAGCGCAAGTCATAACACACCATCAAGCCAATATTGCCAAAAGGTGTTTTTGCAACTACCGTTTCAGAGCCAGGTTCAAAAAATTTAGATTCCTGATAACCACCAACAGAGTCACCCACTTGCACATCAAACAAATGAATTTTGTCATAACGTGCTTCAGTTTTTTCAGGACTAATACATAAACTGACCGTGCGTACACGACCATCAGCAATTGTGGAGCCATCAGGGCGATAAGGGCACGGCAAAGTCCCCGCCACAATCCAGATTTGATGTTGATGTGCAAGCTGTTCTAAACGCTGTTGAATAGTTTCAAACTTTGCAGCAGTTTCACGTTGCTTGCCCGCTGCAAAGCAGACAAAATTTTCAGGAAAAACGATCAGTTCTGCACCATCGGCTTTACTTTGTTGAATCAATGTCTCAATGGTTTTGAAATTTTCTTCCAAATCGTTTTGAGAATTCATTTGTGCAACAGAAAGTAAAGTCATGGGTGCGCTCCAGTAAAGAGATCAGACATTTTGCTGGTTGTTTTCAGCACATTGATCCAGCGTATCTTGTTCTTTTTGTAGCTGTTTGACCAAAGGCTCAAACATATTTTGGTTGTTCTCATTCAGCTTCATGAGAGTTTTGTGTGCATCAAGTACGGTGGTTAGCATATTGCTATGAGTAACATGTTCTTCCACTAACTCGCGTGTGCAGACGGTTGGATCGCCACAGTAATTCAGAATCACAAACACTTGTCCTAAGCCCATGCTGTTGGCTAAGGTAGTAATGTCTGGATTGGTCGATAGCATGACGGCTTGAATTTGATGCACTTGTTTGAGTTTTAAGCCTAGTTTAGCCAATACGCCCAAAACTGTGCTGTCAATAAATGTGGTTTGAGTTAAATCTACAATTGCACCCACCACATTGGATTGCTGTTCAATTTTACTGAGTAGTTTGTCTAGACTAATACAAGATTGGGCACGCACTTCGCCAAAAAGCTTAAAGATATGCGTTCCATTCAAGCTTGTATATTCAACATGACCTGTTGACATATAAATGCCATTTGCAGAGAAGGATTAAATAATTATCCCATAGCGACTATGTAGACTCAAGTAGCTTACAGTCGTATATGCGAGGTGTAGATGTTAAGCGATTGAATAATCGTTTATTTTGTACGGCATAAACTCAAAATGGCAATGTCATCTGCCACATGGTCAGGAGCTTGGAAGGACTGATTTTGCAAATGAAAGATCAATTGCTCAAACTGTTCATTCAAGCCACCACTGTAAGGTTCAAGCGCACCATCAGAGCAAATAATAAAACGTGCCTGTTTATTTAAAATACATTCAAATTCTTCCACCTCTAAATCTTCAGTCAGACCCAAAGGAAAGCTGCTGGTATTTAAAATTTTAGGTGCTTGATTGGGCTCAAAAATAATCGCAGGAGGGTAATGCCCAGCACTGGACCAGCGTAATTGGTGGGTTTCAATGTTTAAAATCCCACTAATCATGGTGATATGTTTTTCAATATTTTCTTGAACCAACATACCATTTAATTTTTTAATCAATTCACGTGGTGTTTTAGAGCGGCCATGAAACGCGGCCATCCATGAAGTGAGCAGACTACTGGTCACACCATGTCCAGAAACATCGGCCAAATAGAACATAATTTCTTTGTCGCTGATTTTCCAATAGTCAAACCAATCCCCCGACAAATAAGCCGAAGGTTTAAACAACGTTTCAACTTGGTAGTTGCAAAGCTCAATTGGATTTGGCAGTAATTTTTTTTGTAGTTCTGCTGCAGAAGGCAAGTCACGACTGTCTTGATTGCGCTTATATTGCGCATCAATTTTGCGTAGGGCTTGTGGTGGGTTTTCGGGTAAACGATTCCATAACCAACCCGCTAAAGCACCTTGTTCCCAAGCCTGAACCAAGGCCGTACCTTCATCTTCAAAGGCTAAAACAATGGTGGGTAAATTCCATTGATGGGTTAAATAGTCTTGCACATCGGCAATGGCAATAATGGTTGGGTCATACAAACTGATGTCATCTATGTGAATCATTTGCACACTAGGAAGTGTGTCGAGCACCTGTTCTAGATATGGAATATCACGTGTGGGTTGAATGAAATACATAGAGGCTTATGTTGACCCTGAACCTAAACAAAGCGTTACTATAACAATGCCTGAATACTCAAGGAAAGTAAAAACTCACCTTGAGTAAAATGTTTTACAAATTATTCTTTGCTTTCATCAGGCAGATTTATTTCTTGTTGATCATCAGAAAACTCTTCGGTTTCATCATCCACAAAAGAAATACTTTCGGCATCTAGTCCTTTCTTTTCTGCAATTTCAAAGTTTTTACGTTGCAAATAAATATCACGGATTGCCGCATATTTATCGCCTTGTAAAACTTGTTCTACATCTAAAAGTTGAGAGCGTGTATCTAGACCACGCATGACTTGCTCAGACCAATATAAACGGTCATTGCCATCTAAAATATATTTTTGAGGACGAGCTTGACCATCTACTAGCGTTCCAAAACCATCACGGAAAGTACTTGGGCCGTATATTGGCAACATGACATAAGGCCCCGATGGTACGCCATAATAGCCCAGTGTCGTACCAAAATTTTCTTCTTCAGTATCTAAACCTAAACGACGTGCAGGGTCAGCCATGCCTAAAGTGGTGATGGTGTTTAAACTAAAACGTCCAAGAGTTTTAACTGCACGTAATGGACGACCTTGAATCAGTTGATTGACTGCATTCCAAGGTTCACCTAAGTTTTTACGAAATTGACGATAAGAACCACGCACTTCACCAGGTACTTTTTCTGTATATTGCACCGCAAGTGGACGTGCAATATTGCGGTCCAACATGTCATTTAAAGCATAAATTTGACGGTTCAAAGGTTGAAGTGGGTCTTTAACTTCATCGGGCTGTGCTGCATTGGCATTCACTTTTAAATCTTTGGCTTTTACATTTTTTAATTCTTTAAGCGCATCTAAACGACTGCTTTTGGTTTCAGTCGTATCTGTAACCACAACTTCAGCAGTTCCTGATTCAACTTCTTCAACTGAAGCGGTTGTTGCATGCGTAGAGGTGATGAATCCTAAAGAAAAAAGGCACACCCAAAGATATTTTTGTTGATACATAAAGAATCCTAGCGCTTAAATCTAAGTAAGCAAAAGCTGTTAAATAGCCGATGTGGATATAGTAACAGTTAATTTGAACGATGTATTAAAGCAAATTTGCTCAAAATATGTGTTAAAAAAGTTAAATTGAGCAAAAAAACAACGCCTGTAATTATTTTTATGAAAAAAGCCTTGCATGGTAAAATATTTGGCCTATAATGCACATCCATCGGCGGTGATGTTGATAAAAACTTGTTGAAAAACAATAGCTTGGTTGATTGGTTTAAGAT